>CAIXGY010000053.1 GCA_903919035.1 uncultured Planctomycetaceae bacterium
CGGCCGTTCCGAACGGCATCCGGCATTCGAACGACTGATTTCACGGGCACGAATGATCCCGAAGGCCCGGCCAACACCATGTTCGCGACAGGCTGGCTCACGAACCCAGTCGTCGCCGGCGGAGGCTCCTGGTTCATCGCCCGCGGGGGCACGATGCCGGACATCGGCGACCGCTTCAGCGTGCGATCCTTCACCCTGCTGGGAGACCGGCCGCGCACCGGCACCGGCCCCCGAGAGCCGTTGTTTGCGCCGCCTCCGAATGACGCCTGGGCCAATGACGGTGAACGCAACGGCTGGTTTCGCTTCGAGACGCTCGTGCGGGCCAACGCCAACACGACGGTCCGAAGCGAGGTCTACGCCATCTGGGTCACGATGGGTCTGTTCGAGGTGCAGGGAGGACAGTCTCCGCCCTGGGTGTATCCAGACGGTTACCGTCTCGTACGGGAATACGGAAGTGACACCGGCAACGTGACCAGGCATCGCGCCTTCTATATCTTCGACCGCTCCGTGCCGATCGGCTTCGAGCGTGGAGTCGATCACAACGTCCAAGATGGGCTGCTCATCGAGCGGTTCATCGAATAGCGAGGATTCCACCGTGGCACCACGTCGCAGTGGCAACCCGAGCGGCACTCCACGCGGCATGACGCTCGTGGAAATGCTGGTGGCGATGACGCTCACGCTCGTCATGATGGGGGCGGTGGCGCAGATCTTAGGCATGTTCGGCAGGGGCGTGAACGGCAGCCGATCGGTCACGGGACTCTATGAGCGGATGCGAGCCGCGGCCTACCGGCTGCGAGAGGATCTCTCGGGTATCACGGTCGATACGGCGGCCACGCCGCCGGTGTCGGCGGCGCGAAACAACGGGTATTTCGAGTACATCGAGGGCCCGGAGTCGGACCGGTTCACGTATTTCGGCGCAACTCCGTTCGACAAAGCCGGCGGGTCCATCGACACGAACGGCGTATGGCAGGCGGAGCGGGCGCCCTACGAGAGTGAGACCGGTAGCGACGACCGGCTGGTCGGCGACATCGACGACGTGCTCCTGTTCACCACGCGCTCGGGCGGCGAACTGTTTGCCGGCCGCGTCGGCACCCGCAACAACAATGCCGCGGGAGGCAGCGTGCGGTCTCCGTATGCGGAGGTCATCTGGTTCTGCCGGCCGGCGTCCAACACGTCCAGTCCCCGCACCTACACGCTCTACCGTCGGCAGCGGCTGGTGATGGCCCATCCGGGGGCCGAGCCCTTCGTCAACACCAGCACAACGGGTGTCTCGACAAACGTCGTCGGCGGGCCGCCGAACACCATGCCTTTCACGAACTGGAAGGATCTCTATCGCCAGACCGACGTCTCGTGTCGGCGGCAGGGAGGGATTGCCGTCCCCAACTGCCTCGGCGACCTGACGCGCCGCGAGAACCGCTTCCTGCATGGCGATGTGTTTCCGTACGTATTTCCTCACCCGATCTATGCATACGATGCCGATAACCACACGTTCGACACCAACCCGGATCGGAGCGGGGAGGACGTGATCCTCACCAACGTGCTTGCCTTCGACGTGCGGATCTGGGATGCGCAGGCAGTGGTCCAGGCCGTGGAGAGCAAGGTCGTCACGGGTGTCTCCAGCGGTACCTCCCGGCTCGCGGTGCAGCCGGGCGACATGGGCTACATCATGCCCGGCAGCGCCGGCTTTCCCGCCGCCGGTGCGCCGGGCTACGGTTCGCAGGGTGCCTTCGTGGATCTTGCCTGGGGTGGGCTGTATTCGAGTGCCAATCCGGCCAGCAACTGGGTCGGTGTGCCCCCGAATCGGATCCAGGTGGGGCAACTCTTTCCTCCGGTCGGGAGCACGCCGTTTCAGGGCCAGGGCAGTTTCGTCAGCAACTCCAACAGGAAAGCCCTGCCGTTTCCGACCTATGACACGTGGTCGGACTACTACGAGGCCAATGGCATCGATGACGATGGGGATGGCGACATTGACAACTCCAACAGCGGCGTCCCGGAGACCTCGGCGCCATACCCCATCCCGCTTCAGCCGAGCGGCGGGGGCGGGGGGCTCGAGGTTCGCTTGCGCTGTTACGATCCTTCGAGTCGCCAAGTGCGCCAGATCACGATTCGGCACAGCCTTCAGTGACCGCAGGATATGGCTGAAGGTCGAGCATCCGCTGATGGACAACACCATAACGATGACGGCGATAGTTCAAAATATTTTGTGGCCCCGGGCCGGCAGCGTTCATCCATAGTCTGCCATGCCGGATCCACGGGTCAGCCGTCCTTTCGGTGGTGCAAAAGGCCGTTCTATCCCACCCCTCCGACTGGACAAGCACCTACTGAAAGACGATAATTTGGAGTGTCAGGGGCTTAGGACTTCTGGTGGCCGGATCCAATCTTGATTCATTTTTCGGTCGCCCTTTCAGGAGACTCCATCATGCATCGCCAGGGTAGAAGGCGTGGTTTCACGCTCGTCGAACTTCTCGTCGTCATCGCGATCATAGGTTCACTCATCGGCTTGCTCTTGCCGGCGGTGCAAAGTGCCCGCGAGGCGGGGCGACGCAACACGTGCATGAACAACGCCAGCCAGCTCGGCAAAGCGGTGTTTCTGCGAGACAACGCCGGCTTGGGTATTCCTGGATGGCGTAATAGCTTGGCGATCGGTTCCAGTGGCAGCGGCTACATCACGACGTGGGTGCCCACACTGTTTCCATATCTCGAGCGGCAGGATTTGTATCGCTACTACTCCGCCGGCGAGTTATCGGACCCAACCGCCTACGCAAAAGTCGTCGATAGCGCGCAGCTCAACATTCTGATCTGCCCGACTTCGCCAGCCGATGCGACGAATTCCGTCAAGCTGTGCTACGCGGGAAATGGCGGCCGCGGCTTGGCGTCCGACGAGCCCAGTAGTGGCACTGAGCCGGGATTTAGAAAAGGCGATGGTGTGATGTATGAGTCGGCAGGCCCGAAGGGTGTACGAATCACGCTGGACGCGGTTTCGGCCGGAGACGGGACGCCTACGACGCTGCTTTTCGCGGAGAAGTGTGGCACTGGGCAGACGAACGAACTGAAGTGGAGCACGATGGAAAGGGCTGGGGTCGACTCAGGTGCGCCGAAGGCGATCTTAACAAGCCTTATGAATGATTCCGGCAATGCAACGAACATTCCTCGGGTCCGGCAGACGGAGGACGGACGCGAGGTGCCGGCAGGTGCGGCGAAATCTGCCTTCGTGCACGAGGCGTATTTCGATGGAACACAGGTCCGAGTGCCGTCGCTTGTGAATCCCTTGAAGCCGTCACCATCTGCCGTGCAGCTTTATCCGTCGTCGAATCACGGTGGAGGCGTTGTCAGCGTATTTTGTGACGGCCACACGAAGTATCTGTCCGATGCACTTGACTACGCGACCTACGTGCAGTTGATGAGCATGGACGGCACGGGCGCGTCCACCACGAAGCCCAACGGATTCGACGCCATCGAGCCGCTGAACGAGGGGCGATATTGAGCCATCGTCCGGATCCGGTTGTCAGGGCGTGACCACAGAATGCGGCGGGATTTCGATGGGGCTTCGAAGGACCGGTTTCAATACCGGCCTTCGAAGCCCGCGTAGCCGCCGTGGATGATCGTGCTCCCGCCGGCCGAGATGCCGGAGAGCGACGCGGAATCGGAAATAAGCGTCGGCCACTGGGAGTCGGCCTGGGCGATGTTGCCCACGCCCACCACCCGATACCCCAGCGAGAGCGTCCACCGGTCGGTCACGTCCCACGCCAGGCCCGTGTCCACCGAGCCCAGCCACGAAAAGACGCCCAGCGTCGAATGCACGCTCACGGGTGAGCCGTCGGCGAACGTCGCCACCGTGCCCCCCGCCGATTCGAGCGTGGTCGTGTTCGTGATCGAGTTGCCCGCCACCAGAAACTTCGGCACCGCCGTGAACCGCAGCCGCGGCAGAAATCGCCAATCAAACTTCGCCCCCACCTGGCCGCCATAAAGGTTGTTGTTCGTGGCCACGCCGACATCGGCCGAGCCAAGCGCGGGATCCCCCGCCGCGGTTGAAAGCGTGAGCACATCCTCCACCTGGAAAAACCGGAAGCCCGCCAGCCAGATCAGGCTCACCCCCCGATCCCGCGGCAAAAACTCCGGCCGCTCCCAGAGCGCATAGAGCCAGTTGATCTCGATGTCGTTCACGAGATCCGACCGCGTCACCGACTGCGACGCCGCGCCGATGAGATATGCGTCGGCCGGCTGCCCCGCCAGCGTCACGCCAGCCCCCGCCTGCGGGATCGCCGAAATCGAGTTGGCCGGCACGCTCGCCACCGCGGCCGTCGAGCCAATGCCATACACGCCCCAGTAGATGAACTCCACGCCATGGTGCTGACGGGGGCCGAACCAGCGGCCCAGGTGGAGATCGACGCCACCGGGCCACGAGGCCGAGGCATCCCCCGTGGAGAGCTGCACGCCTCCCAGCGGCTGCATCGTAGGCACACCGCCCGGGAGCGTGCGCGTCATGATCAGGCCCGACGCGCCGGCAAACCACCGCGGCCACTCGGGCAGCATGTCCACGCCCACCGCGTTGGGGATGCCGGAAAGTTCTCCACCGAAAGGCTCACCGAGATACATCGGCGGCGCGACCGATCCC
>CAIXGY010000054.1 GCA_903919035.1 uncultured Planctomycetaceae bacterium
GGAAGGCTCCGTCGCTGTAAATCCATGGCTGGGACCGCTACGAAGTGGTCAATCCAGCGGCGCGCGGAGCGCGGCCGTCGTGAAATACGCATCCCGCCCCGGGGTGCGGAAGGCTCCGTCGCTGTGAATCCATGGCTGGGGCCGCTACAGAGTGGTCAATCCAGCGGCGCCATGGATTCAAGGCTCCTTCGCCTTCCGCACCCCGGGGCTCGTCGTCGGGGCTGGCGGTAGGATGGTCCGGTGCCAGTGAGCCAGTCCCGATTGTCAATGACCTCCTCACCAACACCTCCGGCTGACCTCGTGCGACTGCCGCCACGGCGGCACGACGCGAGCAAGCGGGACTACGGCCGCGTGGTCGTGATCGGAGGCAGCGCCGGTATGGCCGGGGCGCCGGCGCTGGCGGCCATGGCGGCGCTCAAGAGCGGTGCGGGGCTCGTCGAGTTGGTCGCCCCCGAGGGTGCGGCGGCAATCGCCGCCGCTTTCGATCCTTGCGTGATGGCAAGGTCCGCGTCCGCCGCGGACGACGGCACGTTCGACGCCGCGGCTCGCGAAACCGTCGGCGCCCGGGCCGCGCTCGCCGATGCGGTCGCGGTCGGACCGGGTATCGGCCGATCCGACTCCGTCCGCGACCTGGTGCTCCAGATGTGGCGCGAGGTGCCGCATCCTGGCGTGTTCGATGCCGACGCGCTCTGGGCGCTGTCCCAGGTTCCCGTCGCGGACCTGCGCCGCCATGCCGGGCCGCGGGTGCTCACGCCTCACGCGGGCGAGATGGCCCGGCTCCTGGGGCTCGCGGCGAACGGGCCCGAGGCCCGGGATCGCGCCGTGCTCGAACGGGCCGCTGCCGACATGGCCGCCGCGATCGATGCCGTGATCGTGCTCAAGGGGCCGGGGACGCTCATCGTCGATGCCCACTTCACCGCCCGCAACGCGACCGGCAATCCGGGCATGGCCACCGCCGGCACCGGCGACGTCCTCACGGGCGTGACGGCGGCGCTGCTTGCCCAGGGACTCGAGGCCTTCGCGGCGGCGCGGTTGGCGGCCTGGGTTCACGGCCGCGCCGGCGACTCGGCGGCGCATGACCTCGGTCAGGTGTCGATGACGGCCCGCGACCTGCTCGACCGTCTGCACGTCGCCTTCCGCCCGGTCACGGCGGATTAGCAGACCGTGTCGCACCGCTGTCGGCGGCCAGATGAGCCAGCCGGGTCACGTCCACCACGCCGTCGTCGCGGGCGATCCAGAGCCGCATGCCCGGCGCCGGCTCCACCCGGTGCCCTCCCGTGAACGAGCCGAACGCCGGAAGCACGAGGACTCCCGACTCGGCCACGAAGCAGCGCTCCGCCACACGATCTCCACCGGGCGCGGTGATCGAGACCGTCGGATGGAGGTGCCCACCGATCGTGAACTCCGCCTTCCGCCAGGTCTCGGAAAGTTCGACGGCTGGGTCGTGCACGAAATGAAACGGCGGCTCGTCGTGCGTCCGCATCAGCGAGTCGATGCCCAGGGACGGCGGCAGCGAGCCGACGGAGCGGTCGTGGTTGCCGGCGACGAGGATCACCTCCGTCGCCGCGAACGAGGCCCGCGCGGCCGCGAACTCCGCGAACACCTGCTCCGTCGCCCCGCGCCGTGCATGAAAGAGGTCGCCGAGCACGATGAGCCGCGCCGCGGTCGTGTCAGCGACGAGTGAGACGAGCCGCGCGAGGTCGGCCTGCGCGGAGCCCTCCGGCACCGGCATGCCCGCCGCACGGAACGTCGCCGCCTTGCCGAGGTGCACGTCGGCCACGAGGAGCGTGCGGGTGGCCGGCAGGAAGGCCGCGCGGCCCGGCAGCAGGACGATGTCCGCCGCCATGTCGATGGCGGCGGGCGTGGCGGCGACGGCGATGTTCATGCACAGGCTCCGGCCCGCATTCTCACCCGCCGCCGCCCCGTTGCCCAGCCGCGGCCTCCAGTTCCCGGGCCATGTCGGCGATCTGCGTGAGCCAGTCCTTCGTCGTCAGCCGCGACTGCACGAACTCCGCCCAGATCGGGAATGCCAACGGGGTGAGCCGCCGCGTCTCCACGATGCGGATGTCACGCACGGCCAGGACGTCGAGCGTGTCGCGGAGCCGCGTGAACTCGAACTGCCGTTCCAACACCTCGCGGCGGGCCTGCGCGAGCAGCAGATTGCCCGCGTCGTGTTCCGACAGCACGTCGTAGATCAGCCCCGCCGACGCCTGCGTCTGCCGGTCGCTCTGGCGGGCGTTCCTCACGAGGCCGGCCACCCGCGCGATCTCGCGGAAGTGCCGCCGGGCGAGCTCGGTGGCATTCAGGCACGACACGAGATCCTCGAGCAGGTTCGCCGGAGAGAACAGCCGCCGCCAGGCCCGCTCGTCAGCCACGGGCACGTCACGACCGGTGAGCTCGAAGCCCCAGTCGGTGCAGGCGAAGGTGAGCGTGGTCGGCGTGGCCCGCGCCACCCGCCAGGCCACGAGCGCCGCGAGCCCCTCGTGCACGAGCCGTCCCGCGAACGGAAACACGAACGCATGCCACCCGTCGCGGCCCTGCCAGCGCTCCACGAGCAGCGTGTCGCGGTCGGGCAGCCGGCTCCAGCGGGCCTGTGTTTCCAAAAGCGGCAGCACGGCTTCCACCTCGCGGGCCGCCGCGCGACCGCCTCCGGGCCTGACGGCATCGCGGACGAGATCGAGCACCGCCTCCGAGAGGAGGGTGGAGAGCGGCATCCGGCCGCCGTTCCAGCGCGGCACCTGCAGCCCCGCGGGGCCGCGGGCGCGTTTCACCCAGGCCGTGAGGCCGTCGAACCTGAAGAGGACCAGCGGCCGGCCCGCGAACAGGAACCGATCGCCCGGCGCGAGCCGCGACACGAACGACTCCTCGACCGTGCCCAGCGATCCGCCGCGCAGCCACTTCACGTCCACCGTGGCATCGCCGGCAATCGTGCCGATGGTCATGCGGTGGCGGCGGGCCATGGCCCGGCTCGTCACGTACCAGCGGCCGAACCGCTCCGTGATCCGCGCGTGGTCCGGATATGCGGCAAGCGCCGGGCCTCCCCGTGCCGCGAAGTCGAGCGCCCACCGCCACGCGGCGTCGTCGAGGTCGGCGAAGGCCCGCGTTGACGCCACCTCGGCCCGAAGGTCGGCCGCACGGAACCCGCCGCTGCATGCGACGGTGACGAGGTGTTGCGCGAGGCAGTCGAGCGCGCCGGTGAGCGGCCGACGAGCCTCCACGACGCCGGTGGCGACGGAGGTCCGCGCCGCGGCGCACTCCACGAGTTCCAGCGCGTGCGTGGGCACGCAGACGAGCCTGCCAGTGGCGCCGGGCGCGTGGCCGCTGCGGCCGGCGCGCTGCAAGAGCCGCGCGATGCCCTTCGGGCTTCCCACCTGCAGCACCTGCTCGACCGGTCCGAAGTCCACTCCCAGGTCGAGGCTCGACGTCGCCACGACGCACTTGAGCCGGCCGCGGCGGAGGCCCTCCTCGGCCCGGCTCCGCAGGTCGCGGTCCACCGAGCCGTGGTGGAGCGCGAGCGCCCGCCGCCAGTCGGGCCGGGCCGTGCGGATGGCGTCGAACCACCGCTCCGCCTGCGACCGCGTGTTCGTGAACACGAGCGTGGTCGCGGCCCGGTCGATCGCCGCCACGACCTGCGGGAGCAGCCGCATGCCCATGTGGCCGGCCCAGGGAAACCGCTCCATCGGCTCCGGGATGAGTGTCTCGATGACGAGGTCCCGTGGGATCCGCGCGGAGACGACGCGGGCGGCCGCGGCCCGCGCGGGGCCGACGAGCGCGGTCACCGCGTCGTCGAGGTTCGCGAGCGTGGCCGACAAGCCCCAGACGACCAGGGTCGGTCGCAGGGCCCGCAGGCGCGAGACCGCCAGTTCCGTCTGCACGCCCCGCTTCGTGGAGAGCAGTTCGTGCCATTCGTCCACGACCACGGTGTCGAGGTCGGCGAAGATTTCGTGTGCGCCCTCGAGCGAGAGCAGGATCGAGAGCGACTCGGGCGTGGTGACGAGGCCCGCGGGCCAGCACTCGCGGAGCCGCTTCCGGTCGGCGGCGGTGGTGTCGCCGGTGCGGGCCGCCACGGTCCAGCCGCGGGCCACGGCGGCCTTCCCGCGCAGCGGTTCGGCGAGCGCCCGCACCGTGTCGGCGGCGAGGGCCCGCAGTGGCGTGACCCACACGACCCGCGGGCCGGTCGCGGCACCCGGTGCGGACGTGCCGGAGCGGGCCACGGCGCCGAGCCATGCCGCGAGCGTCTTGCCGGTTCCGGTGGGGGCGTGCAGGAGGCCGCTCTCGCCGGCCGCGGCCGCGGCCCAGGTCTCCTCCTGAAATGCGAACGGCACCCAGCCGCGACCGGCAAACCAGGCGCGGAACCGCTCGAGAGACGCGTCCGACGCCTCGGTCGGTGTCGACGTATGGGAGACGGGCGAGGCCATGCCTTGTGTGATATGCCCGCGACGCCGTGCCGGCTACCGCGCCGCGCTTCGGGGCCTTGTCCGCCGCTCCACCGCGTGGGCGGGATGCAGCCCGTGAACGCCGACCGACGGCTCAGTCGCCGGCCACGGCGATCATGGCCTTCAGGTCGGCGAGCGTGCCGGCGTCGGCGGGCTCCTTGTCCTTCCGCCAGCGGACGAGTCGCGGGAAGCGGACGGCCACACCCGACTTGTGCCGCGTCGATGCCGCGACGCCCTCGAACGCCATCTGGAAGACGAGGGTCGGCGTGCAGATGCGGACGGGGCCGTGCTTCTCCACCGTCGTCGCCCGCACGATGCGATCGATCTCCACGATCTCCGCGTCGGTGAGGCCCGAGTAGGCCTTCGCGATGGTCACGAGCCTGCCCTCGTCCCACACGCCCAGCGTGTAATCGCTGTGCAGGCCCGCGCGGCGGCCGTGGCCAGCCTGCGCGTAGAGGAGCACGACGTCGATCTCGAGCGGCTCCACCTTCCACTTCCACCAGTCGCCCCTGGTGCGCCCGGTGCCGTAGGGACTCGAGCGACGCTTGAGCATGAGTCCCTCGACGCCGCGGCCGCGCGACGAGGCGCGGGCCGCCGCGAGAGCCTCCCACGAGTCACCGGCCACCTGCGGTGAGAGGAACGGGCCGGCCCCGGCCGGGGACGATGTGCCGTCGAATCGCACGGGAACGAGTCGCTCGAGCGCGGATCGCCGCTCCGCGAGCGGACGTTCACGCAGGTCCACGCCGTCGGCCTCGAGCAGGTCGTAGGCGACGAACGCGCACGGCACGTCCGCCAGAACCTGCTTCGTGACGCGCGTGCGGCTGGCCCGTTTCGAGAGCGCGGCGAAGCCGAGCAGCCGACCGGCGCGGACGGCGAGCAATTCGCCATCGAGCACGGAGCCCGACGGGAGCGAGCTGCCCGCCGCCACGATCTCGGGAAAGGCCTCGTTGACGAGTTCCTCGCCGCGGCTCCAGAGGGCGACATCGTCGCCGCGGCGGACGAGCTGCGCCCGCATGCCGTCCCACTTCCACTCCGCCTGCCATTCGGCGACGGCCCCGAGATCCGCGGCGACCGCCGCGGGCTCGGGGCGGGCGAGCGCCGACGCGAGGAAGAACGGATAAGGCCGCCGATCGTCGCCGGCCGTCGCCTCCGGGGCGAGCAGCCGCGCGAAGCCCGCCGCGTCGGCGGCGGTGTCCCCGATCATCCGATGAGCCATCACGGCCTGATCGACGCCCGCGACCTCGGCGAGCGCCCGGGCCACGAGCGTCCGCGACACGCCCACCCGCAGGCCGCCCGTGATGAGCTTGTGCCACACGATCCGCTCTCGGGGGGCGAGCCGCCGCCACACGGCCTGCACGGCCTCACGCTTGCGGTCCTCCGGCGCGTCGCGAAGCCCGTGCACCGTGTCGCGCATCACGGCGGCGAGCCCGCTTCCTTGATTGGTCCCGGTGGAGGACGGCTCGGCGGCGTCGTCGTCCGGCTCGGGCAGCAGGAGCGCGAGCGTCTCGGCGAGATCGCCGACGTGGGCGTAGCACTCCTCGACGAGCCACGCCGGATACCCGGCCGCCGCCGCCGCCCACTCCCGGAGTTGCCCGGTCGATACGGCCCGCACCTGCCGGTCGCCGCGGAGCACGGCGAGTGCGCAGGCGGCGTCGTCGTGGGATGCGGCGGCGAAATACTCGCGCAGTGCCGCCACCTTCTCGTTCGTGCTCGTGGTGGCGTCGAGCCGCCAGTAGAGGTTCGTGAAATCGCGCATGTCAGCGGGCCGTGCACCACGTCCGCCGCCGCAGGACGCGGCGGCGGACGACCGTGGACCATCTCGGGTCGTCCACCGGTCGATAGGTGCGGTCGATAGGTGTTATATGGCTCACGCCTGATCCTCGCGCGTCACCGCGCCTGTCCCGGCGTCTGGGGATGCCCGTGCCGTCTCGCTCGGACGTTCGCGACGGGCGTCGTGCCCGTCGCTCACTCGATGCTGCCC
>CAIXGY010000055.1 GCA_903919035.1 uncultured Planctomycetaceae bacterium
CTCACGACCACGGGCACATACACGCAGAGTTTTGACACGCTCATCGCATCTGGCACGGCGACGTGGACAAACAACTCGACGATCGCCGGTTGGTATGCAGGCCGCACCGGCAGCGGCAACACGATCGTTGCGAGCAATGGAAGTTCGAGCACCGGCAATCTGTATAGTTTCGGCGCGGTGGCATCGACAGATCGGGCGCTCGGATCGATCGGTTCCAGCAACGCGGCCGCCGGAAGTTTTGCGTGGGGCGTTCAATTTTTTAACAACGCCGGTGCGTCTTCGACACTCACACTTGGAACATTGCAGTACGTCGGCGAGCAGTGGAGAAGTGCCGCGACGACGGCAAATAACGTGACGATGTGGTACCGCACGTCAGGGACCGCAATCACGAGTGTGTCACCGGGAGCCGACAATACGGGGTGGACGCCGTTGTCGAGCCTCGACTTTACGTCTCCGAATTTGTCTGGCGCCGGCGCAGTCGATGGAAACGCATCCGGAAATCGCGTCACGCTCTCTGCGAATCTCGGCTCGACGATCTCGCTGGCAGCGGGCCAGTATCTGATGTTCCGCTGGAGCGACCTCGACCAGGCAGGCAGCGACCAAGGCCTCGGCATCGACGACTTTTCGCTCTCATACACCGTGTCGTCGATCACGGCATCCAGCCAGTTTTGGACGGCGGATGGCACGGCGCTCGGCGGTTCCGGTTCGTGGGGCAGCGGCAACACCTGGTCGGCGACGGAGTCGCCCGTGAGCGGCGGGGCGTTCGACCCGGCCAAGACAGCCGTCTTCAAAGGCACTGCAGGCACGGTGACCGTGGACGCGGCCGGGGTGGCAGCCGGCTCCGGGCTCCAATTCTCCGCGAGCGGCTACACGCTGGCCGGTGGAAACGTCACGCTGTCCGGCACGTCAAATTCCATCACGGTCGACGAGACGGTCGCGGCGACGGTGTCGGCGACGCTCGTTGGTTCGAGCGGGTTCACGAAGCAGGGGCTCGGCACACTGGTCCTCGGCGGGACCAACTCGTCGCTCTCGGGCACGATCGGCATCAACGGCGGCACTCTGCAGACGGCCACGGCGGATGCGCTCGGTGGAAATTCCAGCGCGACGACCGTGAGCCTCTTCGGCGGCACGCTCCGCACGACGGGCGATGTCGATCTTGGATCGCGGCAGTTGTCGTTCGTCTCCGGCAACGTGGCTCCCGACGCCGGCACGAAACTCACGTATGGCGGCGATATCACGTCGGCGGCCGGGCTGGTGCTGGCTGGTTCCGGCACGTTCGCACTCACGAGCGGCAACACCAAGTCGATCGGGTTGATCACGCTCTCGGCCCCGGGCTCACTCGATTCGAGTGCCGGAGGCCAGCTGGCCGTCTCGAGCGGCATCTCCTCCACCTATGGTTCTGGCACCGGTCTGATTACCGGAAATGTGAGCTTCACGGCGGGAGCCGGCTCGATCAACGTCGCCGACGGCGGCACGCTGCGGCTCACCGGCCAGTTGATCAACAACACGGGCACGGCGGTGAGCAGCGTCTCCAAGGCGGGTGCGGGCACGCTCGTGCTCGATGGCGACAGCAGCTTGACACTCGGTCGGATCCGGCTCGGGACGAACGCCGCGAACGGCGGCACGATCCGAATCTCGAACGGCGGTGCGATCGGCACGAACGACATGTACTTCAACTATGGAACCCTCGACGCCGCGGCGCCCGTGACGATCGGATCCAATTTCTTCGGCGTGTTGACGGGCGGTTTTTCGCTCGGCGGCCGCGAAGGCGCACGCGCGAGGATCACCGGCGCCGACGTGGACGTGGCGGGCAACGTGGTCGCGTTCACGGGTGCCGGGTCGGGATCGGGCGACATCGTCCTCGAGGTCAACAACAACACGACGTTTTCCGGTGCCGTCACGCTTACGGCCGCCGCGGCCGCGATGACCGGCTTCAAGGTGGCCGGGAGCGGCACGCTCCGACTGACGGGTGACATGTCCGGGCTGACGGCTCCCGTCAAGGCTTCGGAGCGCGTCACGATCTCCGTTGAATCATCGCTCGTCAACTCCTCGCTCGTGACGGTATCGGACACGGCCACGCTCACGGGCAATTCGGCCGTCGGCCCACTGGCCGTGAACGCAGGCGGCCGGCTCGCGCCGGGCCTCGGCGGGGTCGGCACCCTCGGCGCCGGCAACACGACGTTTGGTCCCGGCGGCAACTACACCGTGCAAGTCTCCGATGCCACGGGTGGCGCCGGCACGGGTTGGGATTTCCTCGACATCGCGGGATCGCTCACGATCGCCTCCACCGAGGCCAGCCCCTTCAACATCAATCTCTGGAGCCTGGCCGGCTCCACGAGCGGGTCGGCCGCTAATTTCGTGCCGGCCGACTCCTACACGTGGAGAATCGCCACGGCGTCTGGCGGTCTGAGCGGCTTCGCGGGCAGTAGGTTCACGATCAACACGGCGGCGATCAACGGTTCCGATGGATTTGCAAACGCCCTCGCGGGCGGTTCATTCAAAGCCACGAACACGGGCAACGACTTGAACGTCGTGTTCACGCCCTTCACGCCGGGCGTGTCGCTCACGTGGTATGGCGACGGCGTGGCCGCAGGCGGATCCGGCACATGGTCGGCTCTCGGCAGCAATTGGTCGGACGACTCATCTGTCGGCACCTGGGATCCGGCCCGCACGGCCATCTTCAATAGCCCGAGCGGCACCGTCACCGTTGCTGCCGGCGGAATTACCGCGAACCGCGGCCTGCAATTCGACAGCACGGGCTACCGCGTCGCCGGCGGCGCGATCACGCTCGGCGGCGCATCGACGGATACGAATTTGATCTCCGTGGCCCTTTCGAGCACCGCCACGATCGACTCCGCGCTTGCGGGATCGAATGGCGTTGCAAAGGCGGGCTTCGGCACGCTCGTGCTCGCGGGCAACAACACCGTCACCGGCGGCGCCCAGGTGCGCGAGGGCACGCTACAGATCGGGGCGGGTGGCGCGGCGGGCTCGTTGCCCGGCGATGTGACGATCGACACGGGGGCGACCCTCGCGTTCAACAAGTCGTCGAATGACACCGTCGCCGCGACGCTCAGCGGGGCTGGTGCTGTGGTGCAGCGAGGTTCGGGCGACCTGCGGCTTACCGGAGCCAATAGCGGGCTCTCCGGCGGCGTGCGGTCCGAGGCGGGTAGCGTCACGGTGGGGGCGAGCGGGGCGCTCGGCACCGGCCCGACGACGGTCACGGCGGGAAGCCTCTATGTGGAGTCGGGCGTCACGAACGCAACGCCGATCTTCGTGCAGTCGACGAGCGAGGTTTCCCCGTTCACGTCGCTGTATTGGGATTTCGGCTCGGGCACGACGCCCTCAGCGCAGCCCCTTTCCGGCGTGCCCGCCGGCCTTACGGTCGGCGACCTGACACGCGTCAATACCGCCACGACAGACCCCCTCCTCACGACGACGAGCCCGTCGTCGGGCTATGCCGGCGCGAGCGGATCGTACAACGCGGGCCTCGTGGCCGGGCGGACGCTCACGGTGATCTCGGGCAGCACGCCCGCGTTTGAATTCACGCTCACGCCCCAGGCCGGATCGCGGGTGGACGTGACGTCGATCTCGTTCGGCTCGCGCTCGACGGCCAGCGGACCTTGGAGCTACGAACTCCGGTCGAGCGCTGACGGCTACACGGCAGCAGTGGCCACCTGGACGTCGACGGGCACGGCGGGCTACGCCGACGCGAACTGGCGGCTTCTCTCGGGGAGTTCGTTCGCTGTCGGCAGCGGCGACGGAACGCCGGTGACCTATCGTTTGTTCGGCATCGGCAACACGGGAACCGGTACGATTTCCGGCGTCAACTGGCGCATCGACGACCTCACGCTGGGTGGTCGCATGGTGTCCGGTTCCGGGGCCTCGATCGCGATCGGCACGCAGAGCACTTCGGGCACGGCCCTGTTCACGGGGCAGATGACGCTCGAGCGGACAGTGCCTCTCAATGCTCCCACGGGTGGCACGGCCCGGTTTGAAGGGGCGATCGTCGATGGCGTCGGGGCGAACGGCATCCAGAAGATCGGCGGCGGCACGGTCGTCCTCGCGGGCAACAACACCTATCGCGGCATCACGGCCGTCGCTGCGGGCACGCTCGAGGTGACGGGCAACACGAGTTCGAGCCCGTTTGTCATCCAGAGCGGCGCGACGCTCGCCGGCAACGGCACGGTGGGCTTCATCACCACGACGGCCGGCGCGACGCTTGCTCCCGGCGTCGGCATCGGCACGCTCTCCGCCGGCAACACCGCGCTCGCCGGCGGGGCCGCGTTGAATTGGCAACTCTACAACGCTGGCGGGGCGGCGCCCGCCGGCAACTGGGACCTGCTCGGTGTGTCCGGCGGCATCACCGTCAACGCCACGAGCGGCAGTCCGTTTGCGATCAACCTCCTGAGCGCATCCGACGCCGCGGGCACGCCCGGGAGCGCGATCAATTTCGACCACACCGTCCCGGGTCGCTGGACGTTTGCCACGACGACGAGCGGCGTCGCAGGGTTTGACTCGACGAAATTCGCGGTTTCAACAGCCGGATTCACGAATACCCTGAGCGGCGGCACGTTCTCGGTGGGGTTGAGCCTCGATAGCCTCGGCCTCGACATCATCTTCACTCCGAGTTCGGCATTTACGTCGCTCGTGTGGTATGGCGACGATGCGGCGGCTGGTGGCACGGGGACGTGGAACGACCTCAACGTGAACTGGTTCAACGAAAGCACGTCGACTGCCACCGTGTGGAGCCCGGCGAGGACCGCCCTCTTCAACACGACGGGCGGCGCGGTGACCATCGGCCTGGGTGGGGTCTCGGCGGCCAACGGACTCACGTTCGCGGCAAACGACTACGTGCTGGCAGGGGGCGAACTCACGCTCTCCGGAACGTCGCTCGCGGCCAACACCGTGACGGTCAATGCCGGCATTTCGACCACGCTCATGGCACCCGTCGCCGGAACGGCCGGCATGACGAAGGCGGGGGCGGGCACGCTCGTACTCGGCGGATCAAACACGCTGTCCGGAGGCGTCACGGTGGCCGGAGGCACGCTCCAGGTCGGGGGCGGCGGCACCGGCGGGACGCTCGCGACCGACGTCGCACTCGCCGTCGGCACAACGCTCTCCTTCAATCGCGCCGACGCGTCGACGTTTTCCGGCGCCGTGAGCGGCCTCGGTGGCCTCGTGAAGACGGGCGCTGGCACGCTCGCGCTCACGGGCTCGAGCAGTTTCTCGGGCGGCATGACCGTGCAGGAAGGCACCGTGGTCGTTGGCGACGGGGCAACGGCCGGCGCGATCCTTCCGGCGGGGAATCTCGACCTCGCGGTCGGCACAACGCTCGCCTTCAACCGGTCCGATGCGGTGAGTTTCAACGGCGCCGTGAATGGCGCAGGCACGCTCGCACAACGCGGCAGTGGCGTACTGACGCTGTCGCGTACGGGCTCGGCCAACGCGTATGGCAACGCCTTCACGCTCCGCGTCGAGAACGGCACCGTCGACCTGTTCCGGAACAACGAGTCTCTCGTGGGCATCCTCGGCCCGGGGAACACCGTGGTTCTTGCCGGCGGCACGCTCCAACTCACGTCAAACAGCGGGGAGGAGACGAAGTTCCAGGGCGCCTCGATCGACGTACAGCAGAACTCCACGCTCGCGATCCAGCGGACTGGCACCGGCGCGAGCAACCAGACAACGAC
>CAIXGY010000056.1 GCA_903919035.1 uncultured Planctomycetaceae bacterium
CGTCGCGACGCGGCGGCCCGAAGCCGCGGCGCGGTGCCGCGCCGGCCGCCGGCCACGTGGGCGGAATCGAGTCAGCCCAGGATCGCGAGCAGTTCCGCCAAGGGCGCGCGGAAGTCGCGGAGCGGTTCGTAGCCCGCGGCCCGCCAGGCCACGTCGGCCAGCACGCTGTTCGCCGGCCGGGGCGCGGGCCGCGGTGGGTTGAGTTCCGCGGTCGTGATCGGCCGCACCATCGACGGATCCTTGCCCATGAGCCGCACGATCTCGCGGACGAACTCATACCAGCTCACGGCGCCCTGGTTCGTCACGTGATAGATGCCTGTCCGGCGGTCGGTGGCAAGCCGCAGGAGCGCCGGTGCCAGGTCGGACGTGAACGTCGGGTGGCCGAACTGATCCGACACGAACGCCAGCGAGTCCCGCTCGCGGGCCAGCCGATGCACCGTCTTCACCATGTTGTTGCCGGCCGCGCCGCAGACCCACGACGTGCGGGCGACCGCGACGGCGGAGTGCTTCAGCGCCTCGATCTCGCCGGCCCGCTTCGACTGCCCGTAGACGCTCCGTGGATTCGGGACGTCGGTCTCGACGTAGGGTGTCGGCTTCGTGCCGTCGAACACGTAGTCGGTGCTCACGTGGACGAGGTGAGCGGCCGCAGTCGCACACGCCTCGGCCACCCAGCGGACCGCATCCGCATTGGCCCGGAAGGCCAGGCCAGGGTCGGACTCACAGGCGTCGACCGCCGTCCAGGCCGCACAGTGGATCACCGCGTCGGGCCGGGCGGAGGCGATGGCCGCGGCCACGGCGTCGCGGTCGGTCACGTCGACCGTGTCCACGTCGATCCCGGTCGCCGAGATCCCTCGGGCCGCGCAGAGCCCCATGAGTTCCGTGCCCAACTGGCCGCGGTGGCCGGTAATCAGGACGTGCATGTGTTTCCGGGTTGATTGTCGAAGTGGTGGGAGGGCCGACAGCAGAACAGTGTACCGACCGGCCCGCCTGTGGTGGCCCGGCCTGCGCGTGCCGGATCGTGTCTTTCGGCGGCGGCGGCGGTACATTCAGCGGTGTCGTTCCGCGTCCCAGGATGCCATCACCCATGCCCACACCGCAGGAGCGGCTCGCCGCGCTCGGCCTCGACCTGCCTCCCGCCCCCAAGGTGATGGGAGCCTACAAGCCGTGCCTGCTGGTGGGTCGTCAGGCATGGGTGTCGGGCCATGGCCCGCTGCTTCCCGACGGATCGCTCATCCGCGGGAAGGTGGGCGCTGGTCACGATGCCGACGCGGGCAAGCGGGCGGCCCGGCAGGTGGGGCTGGCGATCCTCTCGACGCTCGTGGCCACCGTGGGCAGCCTCGATCGCGTCCACCGGGTCGTGAAACTCCTCGGGCTCGTGAACTGCACGACCGACTTCGAGCAGCACCCCCACGTGATCAACGGATGCAGCGAACTGTTCGCCGAGGTGTGGGGATCGGATCTCGGCGTGGGTGCGCGGAGCGCGCTGGGCGCGGTGTCGTTGCCCGGTGGCATGATGGTGGAGATCGAGGCGGTCTTCGAACTCGCGTGACGAGGAGCGTCGTGAGGATGTTCCGGCTCGGGGCCTCCGTCGCGGCTTGCCTCGGCCTGCTGGCCGGCGGCTCGCGGGCGGCCGCGGATACCCGCTCCATCACGGGTCATCTCGTCGATCTCGCCGGTGGTCGACTCGGTGGAGAACTCGTGGCCACTCCCGACGGCGACGCTGGCGCCCGCGACACGATTCTCTGGCGGTCACCGCGGTTCGCCGAGCCCTTCGAGTTTCGTCTCGGAGACATCGCCGGAATCTTGTTTGCAACGCCGGCCGAGCAGCCCGACCATGCCGGGCCGTTCGTCCACCTCCGCGGCGGTGACTCGTTGCCAGCCACGATCGAGTCGCTCGACGCCGACAACCTCGTCGTGACGATGCCGCAGGAGGACGGCCCGCAGCGGCTCCGCATCGCGCGCCGCGAAGTCTCGGCCATCTCGCGAACCGTCGCCGGCGCGGGCGGTTCCGTGGGCCCGGCGGGACTCGAGGGCTGGACCCAGGATCCTCCCGGCACCTGGCGGGAGGAAGCGGGCCGGATCCTGGCCGACAAGCCGGGCGCGACCGTGACCCGCGATGTCGGCGGGCCGGTGCGCGCACGCTATGCAATCCGGCTGTCGCGGCGTCGGGCGAGCGAGTTTCGCATCGCCGTCGCCGCCGCAGCGCGGGCGGCCGACGATGGCTATGTCTTGCAGGCGATGGGTGGCGACCCGGCGAGCGGCATGATGCTCGTCCGGCGGGCCGGTGGGCGTGCGGCGATCGAGCCCCTCCCGCCGGTGCCATGGCGCGACGACACGCTGCGGGTCGTGCTGTTCGTCGACCAGGAACAGGGGCGCCTCGCGGCGATCCTGCCCGACGCGGAGGGGGCGGCCGGGCAGTCGGTCACGGAGGTCACGCTGCGCGAGTCCGACGCCGTGAAACCCTCGGGTCGGTTCCGTCTCGAACTCACGGGTGGCGACATCGGCATCGATCGGCTCGAGGTCAGCGCGTGGCGCGGCGCGCAGCCGACGCTGCGGGATGCGACGGGGACCACCGTGGTGACCAAGAGCGGTCCGCTCGACGGATTCACGGTGGCGTCGTTCGACGCGGCCGGGGCGGCGTTCGTGCTGACGCGGGCCAACGAGACGCAGCGGGTGGCGGTGGGTGACGTCGAGGAGATTCGCTTCCCCGACGGCGAAGATGAACCCGTGAAGGCGCCGGTGAGGGTGTTGCGAACCGATGGCGGGTCGCTCTCCGGCGACGTCGTGAAAGTCGACGACACAGCGGTCTGGCTGCGCCGGTCGGGCATTGAAGCGGCCGTCGCGCTGCCGCGGCGGACCATCGTGGCGATCCGGCCGCAGGGCGTGCGGACCCAGGTGCCGGAGCCAGCCGGTCGCCTCGGCACCCTCATCGCGGGCGCCGATCGAAGCCGAGGCTGGCTGGCCGGCGGCGTCGCAGGCGAGGTGCGCTGGCAGCCGCTGGGCAGCCTCGACGCGGCAACGCTGACGGGCGCGGTCGATGCGGAAGTGGAGTATGCGCCGCCGCGGGTCGAGAGGAAGTCAGGCGAGAGCGAGGTGGGCGGCGTCGGCGGAATGATCAGCCGCGATGCCGGCGGTTTTTTCACGATGTCGACGATGATGGAGGATGGGGCGGCCGCTCGCGACGGCCGCATCCAGACCGGCGACAGGATCATCGCCATCGCGCCGACGGAAGGCGGCCGCTTCGTCGAGACCAAGGATCTCGACAACGAGACCGTGATGCATCTGCTGCGGGGCCGCGTCGGGGACACCGTGCAGCTCAAGGTGACGGACGCGGCCGGCGGGAATCCCCGCGAGATCGGCTTTGCCAGGGGCCCGATCCACGTGGCGGGCCGCGAGATTCTCCTGCAGGCGCTCCAGACGCATGCGCGGCTCACCGGTGCGGACGTGGCGGCCCGCGAGGCCAACTCCCCGTATCCCGCGCTCGTCGTCCTGCGGAGCGGGGACGTGTCGCGGTGCCGACTCGACGCCATCGATGCCGCTGCACTGATCCTGGAGACGCCCCCGGCCGGCGACGCGCCACCCGCGCCGGTTCGAGTGCCGGCCGAACTCGTGAAGGCCGTGGAACTGATCCCGTCGGCCGCCAGTCGGGAACTCGACAAGACCATCCTCGACCGCCTGCTGACGGTGCCGCGGATGCAACGGGACCGGCCTCCCACGCATCTGCTGCGCCTCATCGACGGCGATTATCTCCGCGGCCGGCTCGTGGAGGTCGACACCGAGATGGTCACGTTCGAGGTGCTGGACGTGGTGAAGCGGTTGCCACGCGAGCAGGTGGCCCGGCTCATCTGGCTGCATCCCGAGCGGCCGGACGAGACGGGGCCCGCTCCGGTCGGCGGTGGTACGACCGAGGATGGCGTCGTGGTGCAGGGGGTGGCAGCGGACGGTCGGCGCATCACGCTCGTCGCCGACGGGGTGGAGGGCGACATGCTGCGTGGCCGCAGCCGAGCGTTTGGCGCGAGTGTGATCGATCTCACGAAGATGGATCGCGTGTTGCTGGGGGCGGCGGTCGGCCGCGACGTGCGCGAACTGCCGTTCGCGAAGTGGAGACTCAAGCCGGCCCCGGAGCCGCGAGCGGCCGGCGCGCCCGCGGGGCGCTGACCAGACCCGGCGATTCTCCGCAGGTCTGCCCCAACGCCACTCACCGGAACCGGGTATGGCAGAGTGTCGAGGCGACGTACAATCCAGGCCCGCCCGCGGCACCGGCCCCGGCGACATCCGCACGAATCCCGCAGGAGACGACAGGCATGGGACTGCTCAAGGAATTCCGCGATTTTGCCATGAAGGGCAACGTCATCGACCTCGCCGTCGGCGTGGTCATCGGGGCCGCCTTCGGCAAGATCATCGGCTCGCTCGTGTCGAACATCATCATGCCGCCGCTCAACCTGCTCACCAGCCGATACGGCGTGAACTTCAGCGACCTCGCCTGGAGGATCCGCACGAACGCTCCGAAACTCAATCCCGACGGCACGAAGGTGCTCGAGGATGGCAAGGAAGTGCTCATCTACCAGGACTACCCGATCCTGAACTACGGGCCGTTCATCCAGTCGGTGGTGGACTTCCTGCTGGTGGCGGCGGCCCTGTTCCTCGTGATCAAGCTGATGAACACCGCCAAGGCCCGCTTCGAGGAGAAGAAGGCGGAAGAGCCGACGGCCCCGCCGGAAGACGTGCTCCTGCTCCGCGAGATCCGCGACTCGCTCAAGCGCTGACCGTCGCGGCCGCATCCCGGCGGGGTGTCTGATCGCCGAGCGCCGCGGGAGATCCGTCGCGCGCGGGTTCCGCCGGTCGAGGCTTCGAGGGGCGGGATAATGCTGACGTCAGTCGGCGCTATGGAACGGCGTCCCCCCGGAGCCGTCCCATGCCCGATGCCGCCGTCGTCCCGGCCGTCGCCCCCAACATGCCCGACTGGGCGCGGGCCCGCCGCGAGTTCTCGTGGGCCGCGGCGCGGCGGCGGCTCGACGGACTGCCCGCGGGTCGCGGACTCAACATCGCCCATGAGGCGGTCGATCGGCACGTCAATGCCGGACGCGGGGGGCGGGTCGCCCTGCGCTGCATCAACGCCGGCGGCCTGCGCCGCGACATCACCTTCGCCGCCCTCAAGCGCTCCACGAACCAGTTCGCCGCGGCGCTCGAGGGCCTCGGAACGGGGCCCGGGGATCGGGTCTGCGTGATTCTCGGCCGAACGCCGGAACTGTTCACTGCCGCCCTCGGCGCGCTCAAGGCGCGTGCCGTCTTTGCGCCGCTGTCCGCTGCGTACGGCCCGGAACCACTGGCCGCCCGGATCGCGATCGCGGAGCCGCGGGTGATCGTCACCACGCAGAGCCTGTGGAGACGGAAGCTCGCCGCCGTGGGGTCTCGGCTCGGGAACGCGCGGGTGGTCATCGTCCGCGACGAGGCGCCGCCCGCGCCGCACGGCCTCCTCGGCTGGCATGACGTCCTGAAGGCCGCCCCAGCCACGTATCGCATCGGCCCCACGGCCCCCGATGATCCCGCGCTGCTCCACTTCACCAGCGGCACGACAGGCGCGCCGAAGGGGGCGCTGCACGTTCACGATGCGGTCGTGGGGCATCACGTCACCGGCCTGCTCGCCCTCGACCTTCATGCCGACGATGTGTTCTGGTGCACCGCCGATCCCGGGGGAATGGTCGGCACGGCCTACGGCATCGTCGCACCGCTCGTGTGCGGCGTCACGAGTGTCGTCGACGAGCGAGAGTTCGACGCGGACCGGTGGATTCGGCTCGTGGCCGACGAACAGGTGAGCGTGTGGTACACGACGCCGACCGCGATTCGCAGGCTGATGAAGCTCGGTGTCGACGTCGCCCGCAGCCACGACACGAGCCACCTGCGACTCCTCTCGAGCGTGGGCGAGCCGCTGGGTCCGGAGGCGGTCGCCTGGGGCAGCCGGGCCTTCGGTCTGCCCGTGCACGACACCTGGTGGCAGACCGAGACGGGTGGGATCACGATCGCCAACGTCATCGCCGAGGAGATCCGGCCGGGCTCGATGGGGCGGCCGTTGCCGGGCATCGAGGCGGCCGTCGTGGAACGGCTGCCCGGGGGAGCCGTCCGCGAGCTGCCGCCGGGCGCGCAGGGGGAGATCGCGCTCAAGCCGGGTTGGCCGTCGATGTGCCGGGGGTATCTCGGCGCCTCGGACCGGTATGCCGCCTGCTTCGCCGGCGGCTGGTACCTGACCGGCGACCTCGCCCGCCGCGACGAGGACGGATATTTCTGGTTCGTCGGCCGCGTCGATGACGCCATCACGACGGCGGGCCATCTCGTCGGGCCGTTCGAGGTGGAGAGCGTGCTCGTCGAGCATCCGGGCGTCGCCGAGGCGGGTGTGATCGGCAAGCCGGATCCAGCCGTTCACGAGATCGTGAAGGCCTTCGTCGCGCTCAAGGACGGCGTCGCCGGCGACGAACCTCTCCGCCGCAGCATTCTCGCTCATGCCCGGCGCCGGCTTGGGGCCGCGATCGCGCCCCGCGAGATCGAGTTCGTGACGGCGCTGCCGCGCACGCGGAGTGGCACGATCATGCGCCGCGTGCTCCGGGCCCGTGAGCTCGGCCAGTCGACGGGTGATCTGTCCGCGCTCGAACGCCCCGCAGTCGTGGCTTGACGCTCGCGCGCTTCCGATGGACCTCGAGCACCGGCGTTCGGGGGGGGGTGGCACACGTCTCGGCGCCATGGCCGCGGTGGCTGATTCGTGACGGTCGCCTGCGAGGCGGCGGACGCATGGCGGGTTCCAGCGCGCGTTCGCTATCCTGCGAGCCATGCGCATCGTGATCCTCGACGGCTGGACGACGAACCCGGGCGACCTTTCATGGGCCCCGGTCGAGGCCTGCGGGCAGCTGACCGTGCACGATCGCACGGAGCCCGGCGACGTGTCAGCCCGGGCTCGCGACGCCGACATCGTGCTCACGAACAAGACGGTGCTCGGGCGGGCCGAGATCGCGGCCCTGCCGGGCGTGAAGCTCATCGGCGTGCTCGCCACGGGCACGAACGTCGTGGATTCGGCCGCAGCCCGCGAGCGGGGCGTGCCCGTGTGCAACGTGCCGGACTACAGCACGCCGGCGGTCGTGCAGGCCACCTTCGCGCTCCTGCTCGAACTGACCAATCGCGTCGGCCACCACGATGCGACGGTCCGGACCGGCCGCTGGTCGGCCTGCGCGGATTTCTGCTACTGGGATGGCGACCTCGTGGAACTCGCCGGGCTCACGCTCGGCATCGTCGGCTACGGCCGCATCGGTCGCGGCGTCGCGGCCGTGGGCCGCGCGTTCGGCATGCGGATCCTCGCCGCCCGCCGCACCGCGGGCGGTGAGCCGGAATGCGTGCCGCTCGACACGCTGCTCCGTGAGAGCGACGTCGTGAGCCTGCACTGCCCGCTGACGGCCGACACGCAGCGCCTCGTCGACGCCGACCGGCTCACCCTCATGAAGCCGACGGCGTTTCTCGTCAACACGGCCCGCGGCGGTCTCATCGACGAGCCCGCGCTCGCGTCCGCGCTCGCCGCGGGACGGCTGGCTGGCGTGGGGCTCGACGTGTTGTCGGTCGAGCCGCCCCCGCCGACGAATCCGCTGTTGCGTGCGCCGCGCTGCGTGATCACGCCGCATGTCGCCTGGGCAACGCGAAACGCCCGCCGCCGGCTCATCGAGGCCACGGCCGACAACATCCGGGCCTTCGCGGCGGGTCGGCCGCGGAACGTCGTCAACGGCTGATGTCGCCGCCCGATCAGGGCTGCGTGGCGTCGGTCGCGTCGGGCTTGGGCTCGACCACCGTCCGGCCGCGGCGGGTGACGCGGACTTCGAGCCCGCCGGCCACCGGGACGACCTGCTGGTCGGCGACGAGGCTCGCCGTGAGCGTGAACGCCGCCGCATCGCCGTCGTCGGCGAGGAGGCCCTCCGCGAGCAGGTGGTCGAGGTAGGGCTTGAGCGCGCCGCGGAGCGTCTTGTCGGTCGCGGGCCGCGAGGTGTCGCCGACGAAGTTCCGCAGGTCGCCGCCGGCCAAGACGTAGGCCGAGGCTCGGGCATCGAAGGGCGGGTCGGCGAAGGAGAAGCCCGCCGCCGTCGCCCCCGTCGCCGCGTCGCGGACGAGCAGTCGCAGTTCGACCTTCGGTGGCGGGATGAACGACGAAGGCATGCGGACCGAGATCGTGTCGCAGGTCGCGGCGAAGTATTCGTCGATCCGGGCCGACTCCGCGCGGGTGCCTGCGGCCTTGGAGACGGCGAAGGTGAGATCGATGCGGCACGTGTCGGCGAACGCCGGGCCGCCACCGTCGAGACCACCGGCAGCCCGTGCCACCGGCACGAGGAGGTGGCTGCTCACGCCGTAGGGTGTGGCCAGATGCACGTCCACCATCTCGCGGCGACCGCAGGCATCGAGGCCGCAGGGAGGTGCGCGATCGGTATCGTCTGTCCGCACGGCATCGTCGCCTGCGGGCGCCGGGAGGGGCTCCGCCGCGGCGGTGCGGACGATTCCCACCGTTCGTGGCACGGCCACCACGCCGTCGCAGGCTGCCTGCATGATGGGCCGCGCGCCCGGCGGGACCTCCACGCGGAGCACCTCGCGGCTCATGAGCGTGAACCGGCACGGCATGCCCCCGGCGATCACGCTCGTGTCGTGGACGCTGAACCCCTTGCCGATCAGGAAGAGGGTGGTCGCGGCGGCCGGATCGATGCCGGGAGCGCCGTACCAGCCCACGAGTTCGGGCGCGAGGTCGGTCACGCCGCTCTGGAAGAGTTCGAAGCCGCCCGACGTATTTTCGGCTGGAATGCGGGCCTGCACGGTCTGCAGTGGCAGGCGTCGGTCGAGGGCTTCGACGTGGGCGAGGAGGCGGGCGACCTCGCCGGGGCGGTAGAGGTGCGCGCAGCGTGCACAGGCGGCCTGGTCGTGCCGCAGGGCCTGCACGGCCCGTGAGAGTTCCATCGTGTGTCGCAGCGTCTGCTCCGTCCGTCCCGGATGGACGAGCGAGAACCAGTTGGTGCGGACGTCGAGGTTCAGGGTGGGCACGAACGACGGCATCACGACGAGCGCCGTGCACTCCCGCTGGCCCGGCTCCAGCGCGCGGCCCGCGAGATCGGCCTCGGACGTCGGGCCACAGAAGGTCTCGGCGACGGTGGCGAGCGTGCCGCGGGTCGGCGGCGTCTGCACCCGCGGGTAGAACCGCCAGCCGAAGGTGTCGGCACCATGCGTGAAGCCCACGGCCGTCTGGTTGAGAGCCACGACGGCCATGTCGGTCTCGAGCCGCCGCGTGAACCGCGTCATGGCCTGCGTGTTGAGCCGCCCGGTCGCGGCGGCCATCGCCATGGCGATCTGGAGTTCGCGGCGGCGGGCGTAGGCATCGTCCACGTTCTGCTCCGCGCGGACCGGATCGAGTGCGAACACGCGCACCGGCCACCGCGCGCGAACGTAGTCGGCGAAAGCCTGGCGGGCCTCGGGGGTGGGGTCGGGGCCGAAGAAGGGGCCGGCACAGCGGCCGTCCATGGGCACCATGCCCACCGCGGCCGGAGCCTCCCGCATGTCGGCCGCGAGCCGGTCGTTCAGCAGCGCCGATTCGACGAGGATGCCCCAGGCCAGCACGGCCGTCGTCGTGCGGCACAGGGGAGGTGCGGTGTGGGCCGGTCCGCAGCAGGCGTCGTCGGCCGGCAGGAGCAGCTCCCCGGCACCGTCGACCGGCATGGCCGGGGTGAGGCCGCACAGGAACCGGCAGCGGAGCGCCGCGATCTCGTCGAGCCGACGGCCGCGGACGAGCGCCGCGAGGTTCCAGCCGGCGAGATCGGTCCAGGCGTGCCGCTGGTCGTCCTGGTCGAGGAAGTCGGCCGCGGCCTCGAGTTCCTCGGCGAGGTGGCCGCGGACGTCGAGATAGTCGATGCATGGGCGGTTGGCAGGATGGCTCGCGAGCGCGGTGCGGGTGTCGCGGACGAGGATCGCGATCGGCCCGATGCCGGCGACGTCGACGAGCTGCGTGGCCGGCAGCGGCAGTCGGGCGCGCCGCGTCTTCACGGCCGGCGCCGCCGCCGGCGCGGGCACCGGCAGCCGCCGGGCAAGCTGCTCCATGGCGGCCATGACGCCCTGCCGGCGGGCCGGCTCGGCCAAGGCACCATCGGCCGCGATGGTCGTGGCCCAGGCGACGCACTCGGGATCGTTGACGCACCACGTCAGCGACGGGGCGATCATGTCCACGAGGTCGTTGATGACGAGGTTGCGGAAGGTGGTCGGGAGCAGGTCGGGCCCGAGCACGGCTTCGGCGCGGATCGTGATCTCGGCGCCGTGTCCCTTGCGGGTGTGTGTGCCGGGCGTGATCGAGACGGGCAGTCGCACGAGGTTGAGCGCGTAGCCGGGGGCGTCGGCCGAGTCGTCGCCCTCGTTCACCCGGCGGAGTTCGGCGAGGTGCGAGAGGTAGCGGGAGAGCTGGTCGAGGTGCGTGGTCGGTTCGAGGGCGAGCGGCTCGCCGGAGAACTGGAAGCCGGCGGGAGCCTCGGGTACCGAGAACGGGGCGGTGCGGGCGATGATCACCGGCTCGGTGCGGCCTGCGGCCTCGTTCGTCGTCGGCAGCAGGCCCTGGATCGAGTTGATCACGCTGGCCGATCCGGTGGCATCGGGAATCGCCACCTCGCTCGCCCCGCGACGCCGGCCCGATGCCGACTGGATCGCCAGTGCCATTCCCAGAAAGGCCTGGTCGCTGCGGCGGATCGCGGCGCTCGACCGCTCGGTGAACGCGCCGAGTTGCCGGCGCATCTGCTCTTCGTACTCGAAGCGATGCCGCATGAGCCGGCTCTGCCCCCAGACGTCGGGCTCCTTGGCCACGATCGACCCGTCGGCGGCGAGTTGGTGTTCCAGCCAGTCGATGCGGGCGGCGAGCCGCTCCACGTCGCAGTCGGCGTCGGTCCGCGGCTTGTCGCGGTGGGCCGCGCGGAACGGGGCGGCGAGGCCGCGGGCGAGCCAGCCGGGCTCGCCCGCCCTGACAATCAGCGGGGCGCAGACTAAGAAGGCCGTGGCCGCGAGGGCGGCCCGGCAGCGGGCGACGGACGGGGCGGGCACGCGAGCCGCCTTTCTTGCGAGGGACGCCACCGGCGGGTGACGATACCCTCCTGATCGGCCTGCGGCCCCCCCGGATTGACCGGCCGGCGGGGACGGCGGGCCGCTCGCCCTCACCTTGCGCAGTTTCGCAGGAGTCGATCATGCAAACGCCCCGACACGTCACGCATCGGCCGGTTCAGTGCATCGTGCCCCCGTACATCGTCGAGCACATGGCCCGCTCGGAAGACCCGCGGGTGCGGGAGCGGGCCATGGTGTCTCTCGCCCACGCGGCCGCCGTCCGCGCGGTGCGGGCCTTCGCCCAGCAGATGCCCCCGATGATGGCCGCACCGTCGCCGACGGGAAAGAAGACGCGACTCGTCTACGACGCGCGGCGGAAGGACCGGCTCCCCGGCAGGCTCGTCCGCGGGGAGGGTGACCCGAAGTCGGCGGACGTGGCGGTGAACGAGGCCTACGACCACTCGGGCGACACCTACGATTTCTATCGGGATCTCTTCGGCCGCAACTCGCTCGACGATGCGGGCATGAGCCTGATCTCGAGCGTGCACGTGGGCGAGGTGGACGGCTCGGGGACGTATCAGCCGATGAGCAACGCCTTCTGGGACGGCGCCCAGATGGCCTATGGCGACGGCGACGGGGCCGTCTTCACCCGCTTCACGGCCGCGCTCGACGTGGTGGCCCACGAACTCACGCATGGCGTGCAGAGTTACACGAGCAACCTCGTGTATCGCGGGCAGTCTGGCGCGCTCAACGAGCACTTCGCCGACGTGTTCGGGATCCTCGTGCGGCAGTGGCGGCGGGGGGAGTCGGCCGCGAGCGCCTCGTGGCTGATCGGGGCCGACGTACTCGTGCCGGCGAACACCCGCCGCGGCATCCGCGACATGGAGCACCCCGGCACGGCGTTCACCGACGATCCCGCGCTCGGTACCGACCCGCAGCCCGCCCACCTGCGGGACGTCTATCAAGGCCCCGCCGATTCCGGCGGCGTCCATCTCAACTCGGGGATCCCCAATCGGGCGTTCGTGCTCGTCGCCCAGGCGCTCGGCGGCCCCGCTTGGGAGCTGCCCGGACGCATCTGGTACGACGCGATGCTGCAGTTGTCGCGGACGAGCACGTTCGCCGACATGGCGGCACTGACGGCGCAGATCGCGGGCGACCGCCACGGGGCCGCCGTGCGGAAGGCGGTCAGGGCCGCCTGGAAGAAGGTCGGGCTGTGATGCGGATCGGGGCCCGTGTCCCGACGGAAGTCGACCGCGGCCGGGGTGGTCGGCCCGCCGGACAATGAACCGGCCGGGGGCGGGCTGCGTAGCAAGGGGTTGGCGGGGGGCAGCGCCGTCGGACGAAAGGATGCCGCCATGCGGATGCAGCGCCGTGCTTCCCTGGTCGTCGAATCGCTCGAGGGCCGCGTGGTCTGTGCCGCCGATGCGTCGGCCGGCTGGACGCCCGCCAACCTGACCGCGACGCCGGTCTCCGCGTCGGAGATCGGTCTTTCCTGGGAACTTCCGGGCGATGGCGACACCGAAGTCGTGATCGAGCGCCGCGGCGCGGACGATGCCGGATTCGCCACCCTGGCCGTCCTGCCCGGTGGCGAGACGATCTACACCGATACGAGCTGCCGGGCGGGCGGCGCCTACACCTACCGCGTGAAGGTGCGGCGCTCCGGCGTTGAATCGGCCTATTCCGTCGAGAGCAGCGGCACGTCGTTCGCCGTGCCCGCCGGCGCCTACGCGCTGGTCGCGGGGCTCGTCGTCGTGCCGCGGTCGCCGACGACGGTCGACGTGACGTTCGGTGACACGAACGACGGCCGGGCCTCCTACCTCGTCGAGCGATCCGCCGACGGCGTCGCCTACTCGGTGGTCGCCTCGCTGGGCACGGCCACGACGTGGCAGGACTCCGGACTGCTGCCGGGGGCCGAGTATGCGTATCGGGTGCGCGGCGTCGGCTGGACCAGGCCGACGTCCGACTACTCTCCGGCCGTCCGGGTGGTGATGCCGCAGCGGACGCCGGCCGCGCCGCGCGAGCCGTCCGGCGTGGCGGCCGTGGCCCTGTCGGCGACGGCCGTGAGGCTCACGTGGACGTCCGCTGATCCGGTGCCCGCGGCGTACGTGGTCGAGCGGAGCGTGGACTACGACCCCTGGCGTCCGGTCACGTGGATGCGGATCGCGACGACCGCGGCCGGCGCGACGTCGTACGTCGACACGGGGCTCGCGGCCGAGAGGCCCTACGTCTACCGCGTGACTGCACTCCGTGACGGTCTGCTGTCGGATCCGGGAAGGCCGGCGAGCGAGGTCATGCACGTGCTCTTCGGCGCCGGCGTGGGCGTGGTCACCGCGAGCGCCGGCACCGGCGGGCCGCGGACCTACGACATCGGGCCCGGTCGCCCGCTCACGCGCCTGGCCGACCTCGACTGGAGCAGGCTCGGCCCCGGCGACACGGTGAACGTGCACTTCAAGCCCGGCGGCTACCGCGAACTCCTGCAGATCGCCGGCCGCGGCACCGCCACCGCCTGGATCACGATCAACGGCGTCCGCGATCCCGTCACCGGCAGCCTGCCGGTGATCGACGCCCGCGACGCGGCGCTGGCACCCCAGTTCCGCAACCACTACGCCCCCCTGCACGGCGCGGGGGCCATCGTGGTCGGCGCCCGTCCCGGGTATGCATCCGGTTACAAGCCGGGATACATCGCGATCCGCAATCTCGACATCCGCAACTGCCACGCCTCCAACGCCTTCACCGACGTCGACGGCACGCGGAAGCGCTACGGGGCGGTGGGTGCCGGCATCTACCTGGAACGGTGCGACCACGTCACGATCGCCAACTGCGAGATCCACGACAACGGAGAAGGGATCTTCGGCGCCGGCCAGTCCGGTTTCGATCGCGTGATGACCGACATCACGGTCGATTCGAACCACGTGTGGGGTAACGGCAACGTGGGGAGCGACCGGGAGCACAACACCTACCTGGAGGCGGTCGACACCCTCTACCAGTTCAATCGCTATGGGCCGCTCCGCGCCGGTGCCCTCGGGGCGGGGCTCAAGGATCGGTCGGTCGGCACCGTGATCCGTTTCAACTGGATCGAGGGGGGCGCCCACCAGCTGCAGATTCCGGAGGCCCAGAACCAGGCCGACCTCGCCGTGGCGCTGCCCCGCTACCACACGACGATCGTCGAGGGAAACACGCTCGTGGCACCACCGGGTGACGGGGCGAGCCTGATCTGGTTCGGTGGCGACCAGGGGCTCACGCCCTGGTATCGCAAGGGGGTGCTCTACGCCTTCAACAACACGCTCGTCGCGCGGTCGAACCAGTCGCAGGCATGGAAGATCATGGCCATCGAGGCTGCCTCCGGCGGGGAGGCGATCGACGCCCGCAACAACATCATGGCCGCGATCCCTGCCACGCCGGGCGGCACGCCCCCCGACTTCGGGCTCGTGGGCCGCGACAACCGCGTGTCGTTCGGCCGCAACTGGGTGACTCCCGGGTGGCACCTGACGACCTTCGGGGATTACACGTTCACGGGCCGGGCCACGGGCACGGCGAACCTCTTCGGCGGGCCGGCCAACAACCCCGGGTTCGTCGATGCTGCGGCGGGGGACTACCGGCTCGTCGCCGGTTCCGTGTGCATCGACGCGGCTGGCAGGCTTCCCGCCAGCGTGGCGGCCACTCCGCTCACGAGCCAGTTCCAGAGCCCGCGGGGTGGAGTCGCCAGGGTCGTCGTCGGGGCGGCGGCTGATCTGGGGAGCTTCGAGGCCGGCCTCGTCGTCGTGTCGCCCGTTCCGCCTTCACCGCCCCCGATCCCCCAGCCGCTCCTCGCGCCAGCGAACCTGCGGGTCATCCCAGCCGGAGCCACGCGGGTGCGGCTGGCGTGGACCGATCGGTCGCAGAACGAGACGGGCTTCGTGGTGGAGCGGTGGGAGGCGGGCAGGCCATGGACCAGGGTCGGCCGGGTGGCCGCCAACGCGACGTCGTTCATCGACGCATCGGCCGCGCGGGGCCGGCGCTATGCGTATCGCGTGCGGGCGCTGGACGGCGCGCTGACGCCCGCCCGCCTGTCGTCGGCCACCGCGATCGTCTGGGTGCGGACGCCGTTCCGCTGACGGCCGGGCCTCGGTGGCCAGCCAAGGCCATCGCCGCGGCGATGCTCTGTACCCCCAGTGGGGTGCGGTCGGTGCCGTCGCCGTCCACGCCCCCCTTCGGCCAGGTCGTCGGATCGGCGTAGCGGTTGTCGTCGGCATAGAGCGTGCGGAGCCGGCCGAGTTCGGCCTCGAGGTCGGCGAACAGGGTCGCCACCTCCGGCGACCGTGCGGCCGCGTCGCCATGCAACATATTCCGCTGCTCGTGGGGGTCGGCCGCGAGGTCGAAGAGTTCCCAGGCGTCCTGCTTCCAGTAGTGGGTGAGTTTGTGGGTGGCCGTGCGGACGCCCACGTGGGCCCGCGTGTTGTGGTGCCCAGGATCGTGGTAGTAGCGGTAGTAGACGCTCGTCCGCCAATCGGCAGGCCGCTCGCCGCGCAGCAGCGGCACGAGGCTGCGGCCCTGCATCGATTCCGGCACCGGCAGGCCGGCGAGGTCGAGGAACGTCGGCGCGAGATCGATGTTGGCCACGAACGCCTCGGGCGTGATGCCGGCCGCGACGCCCGGCCCGCTCGCCAGCAGCGGCACCCGCAGGCCGGGCTCGTACATGAACCGCTTGTCGTAGAGCCCCAGTTCACCCATGTACCAGCCATTGTCGGTCGTGTAGATCACGATCGTGTTCTCCGCCAGACCCGACGTCTCCAGATAGTCAAGCACCGTTCCGACGGCATCGTCCACGCCCTGCACGCAGGCCAGGTAGTCCTGCATGAAGCGGCGATATTTCCAGCGGACGAGCTCCCTGCCGGTGAGCGTATGGCCGCCGGCCGCGACCTCCGTCGGCACCGTGTTTGGCCACGTCCGCGTGGCCTCGGGGGACAGACCCGCCGGTGGATTCCGGTTGAGATCCTGGTTGGTCAGATGACGGGCGATCGTCTGCTCGTTCTCGGGCAGCGCCACCGGCCGCGTGGCGTAGTCGTCGAAGAGCGTCTCCGGCTCGGGGAACACCGCCTTGGCGAACGCCGCCTTGTTCCGCTCGTCGGGCTCCCAACCGCCACGGAAGACCTCGTGGCGTCAGGGCCGCCGCTGGCGGAAAAGCCAGTCGAGCGTGTCTGGATCGCGGTAGGCGGGTGTCCACGAGTCGTGTCCCACCGACTCGAATTCCGTGTACTTCGGGCTGCCGCCGGCGGCCCGCACCGCCTCCACCATCGACCGCGACCGCGCGACCGGCACCACCTCGTCGGCGGCTCCGTGGAAGCACCAGATTGGAAGCGTCTTCAGTTGCGGGGCGGTCGCCTCGTCGCCTCCTCCGCAGATCGGGATCATGGCTGCGAACCGCTCCGGCATGCGGGCGGCCAGATCCCACGATCCGTAGCCGCCCATCGAGAGGCCGGTGAGATAGACGCGGTCGCGATCCACCGGCTCGGCTCGCATCACCGCATCGAGCGCCGCCACGGCCGCGGCGAGATCCGCGGTCGGCTCCGGCGTCTGCGGCACGGCGGTCTTGTCGGACCAGTTCACCTCGACCCAGCGCGAACCCTCGCGGCACTGTGGCGCCAAGACGAAGCAGGGGTGCGTGCGGCGCGACTCCGGCTCGCCCAGCCATGTCGGCAGATATTTGAGTTGCTTCGCGTTGTCGTTTCCCCGTTCGCCGGCTCCGTGCAGAAAGAGCACGAGCGGATAGGTCTTGCCGGCTTCGACTGCAGCGGGCCGCATGAGGCGGTAGCGATATTCGAGGTTGCGACCATCAGCGCTCACGGAGACCGTCCGCTCCTCGTAGGCATCGGGCGCCGCCTCGCACGCCGCCACCATCATCAGCATCGCCCCCACCGCCTGACATCTCCACATCGGATGAATCCTCCCGGTGCGGAAGAGCATGGTTCACCCGCCAGGCAACGGTCAACGGTCATCGTGGAGGCGCTCGATACAGCGACCCCTTTCGGGAGGCGCCCTGGCACGAGATGCCGGTTTCCGTGCGGACATGCGGGTCGGCGGTGACGGTGGCGGGTGACCTCACGGCCGACGAGCCAAGACCGCTGCGGAAGTGCCGATGTCCGAGCCATCCTGTGGCCCCGACGTATGCCCGCGATCACCGCCGCGGCAGCGCCACCGCCGACCAGTGCCGGGGTGCCTGGCTCGGGCACGGCTGCGACCATGGACGGCTTGTTGGTCGCAACGCCGTACATAGGCGTGCCGAACCGTTGGCCACGAAAGAACCCGATCCGGGCAGCGACAGCCCGCCGGCAAGCGCCAGCGGAGTGAGCAGCGTCGGCACGGCACCATTTTCGACGTCTATCGATGTCGCGACCGCATCGCCCACGCGGTATTCGAACGACGCCCCGCCCGTCAGCGACAGGGGGGCCGCAGCCGACGCGATGCCTCCCTGCGGGCGAGGATCGAGTGCGAGCGCGCATGGGCGAATCTTTTTGGGTCGACGGCCGTTGAAAAAGTGGCCGCCCCGGAGCCGTGACGCCCGGGCCTGGATTCGGAGACCCGTCATGGTCACCCGCTTCGTCCGATCGTCGTTCGGCGTCGCCATCGCCTGTGCCACCGCCGTCGCGGCGGCCCAGGCCCCCGTCGTCCGCAAGCCCACGCTCGACGACACGATCCGGGCCAACGTCTACGCCGACAACTCGTTCGTGCTCTACGTCAACGGCGAACTGGTCGCGGTCGACTCGATCGCCTTCATCCCCCACAACGTGATCTCGGTCGATCTGCTGCCGGCCTACCCGATGACGATCGCCGTCATGGCCAAGGACAACGCCGACCCGAGGACCGGCATGGAGTATGCCAACACGAACGTGGGCGACGCCGGGTTCATTCTCAAGTTTGCCGACGGCACGGTGACGAACGGCTCGTGGAAGGCCCGGGCCTTCTCGCGCGGGCCGATCGGCGGCGACACGACCGCGCCGCGGGTCGAGAACGAGCCGATCCCGGCGAACTGGTACGCGGTCGATTTCGACGACTCCGGCTGGGGGCGGGCCCGGGAATATTCCGAGGCGGACGTAGGCCCCAAGCAGCCGTTCTACGACGCCGATTTCGCCGGCGCGAGGTTCATCTGGACCGACGACCTGAAACTCGACAACACGGTGATTTTCCGGCACCGCGTCGAGGCCCCGCCCGACGGCAAGGCGAGGCCCGACTTCACGCGGCTCAACGACGTGGTGCCGGCGGCGGGCGGGCGGCCCGGCGGGCGGCCGCCGCGGAATCGGCCGCGCCGGGGCGAGTCGTCAGGGTCGGACGTCCGTTGAATGAGTGTCCACCGCGTCGCCTGAGATCCGGAGAGCCGTCATGCCGGTCGCCCTCCTGGGCCGTGTCGTCGCGGTCGCCCTCGCCGCCGCGGCTGCGAGGGCGACCGCGGGCGACCCGCCGAACATCGTGTTCATGCTGTCCGATGACCAGGGCTGGGACGGGTTGTCGGTCGAGATGGCCCCGGGTGTCGCCGGGGCGAAGTCGCCGATCATCCAGACGCCGAATCTGGAGCGGCTCGCGGCCCAGGGGATGCGCTTCTCGAACGGCTATGCCCCCGCGCCGGTCTGCTCGCCGACGCGGATCTCGATCCAGACCGGCCGCAGCCCGGCCGCCCTCCACTGGACGAAGGCGGCCCCGCCCGAACGGGGACACAAGCTCCTCGAGCCCGAACTCGTCAAGCGGATCGCGGCGGACGAGATCACGATCGGCGAGTTGCTGCGGCAGGCGGGCTATGCCACGGCCCACTATGGCAAGTGGCACATCGGCGGCGGCGGGCCGGAGGCCCACGGCTACGACGAGAGCGACGGCGACACCGGCAACGAGCAGGCGTTCACGTTCACCGATCCCAACCCCGTGGACATCTTCGGCATGGCGGAGCGGGCCGAGGCCTTCATGAAGAAGAGCCAGGCTGCCAGCCGGCCGTTCTACGTCCAACTCTCGTGGAACGCGCTCCACGCCGCGAAAAATGCCCGTCGGGCCACGCTGGAGAAGTACGCGCGGCTCACGGGGGGCGCGGCGACCGACAGGCGGACGCAGATCGCCGCGATCTCCGAGGATCTCGACGCGGGCGTGGGCGCCGTGCTCGCCGCGCTCGACCGGCTGGGCCTCGCGGACACGACGTACGTGATCTACGCCTCCGACAACGGCTCCGGCGGCGGCGGGAAGCGGGGCGGCCTGAGCGGCGGCAAGGGCTCGGTCTGGGAGGGCGGCATCCGCGTGCCGTTCATCGTCCGCGGTCCGGGTGTGCAGGCCGGCTCGTGGTGTCATGTGCCGGTGGTGGGAGAGGATCTGCTACCGACGTTTTGTGGGTGGGCGGGCGTGCCCGCGGCGCGGATTCCACGCAGCGTCGAGGGGGGCAGCATCGCGGGGCTGCTGGCGGCCGGCGGCGCCGGGAAGGTGCAGCGGCCGCGGGAGGAACTCGTGTTCCACTTTCCCCACTACCAGAGCGGCAACACGCCCCATTCGGCGATTCGCGTCGGCGATCTGAAGTTGATCAGGTTCTACGAAGACGACTCGGTGAAACTGTTCGACCTGGTGAAGGATCCGGGCGAGCGCGACGATCTCGCGTTGCGGATGCCGGCCGAGGCCGCCAGGCTCCGGCAGCGTCTCGTGACGTATCTGACCGATGTCGGGGCGCAGCTGCCGAAGGCGAATCCGGCGTTCGATCCGGCGAATCCCGAGGAGCCCGACCGGGCCCGCCAGGGCGGTGGCAGGAGACCGAAACCCGGCCGGAAGCCGGGCGGCGACAGGCGAGGTGATGAAGCATGACGCGACCGACGTGGCATCTCGTCCTGGCGGTGGCCGTCGGTGCGGCCGCGACGGTGGCTCCGGCACATCCGTGGCATCGGCACCATGCCGAGGCCGAGCCCAAATCCCAGCCCGTCGCCAACGCACCCGCTCCCGACGACGCCCAGCCGGCGGTGAGCCCCTTTCATCTCACGGCCGCCCCCAAGCCGGGTCGGGCGGCGGCGCCTCCGGACGTCGCCGCGGCGTTCGCACCATTCGAGAAACTCGGGGCGATCGCCACCCGGCGCGATGATCGCTGGTTGCTCGTGGAATCGAACGGCCTGCCGGACCACCCGCTCATGGTGGGCATCCGGGCCTGGCAGCAGCAGGTGCCGTTGCCTCAGCCCTACACGGGCGACAACGCCTGGCGGATCCCGCTGCACCCCGTGCCCGCCGCGGAGCCCGTCACCACCAAGGACAGGTTTCTGCGGGGTGCGATCGCACTGGCCGTCAATGGCATCCCGATCTTCAACCCGCTCAATAACCGCGGCGAGGACGCCTTCGCGATCGGCGAACTCGACGACTTCGGCGGCCATTGCGGTCGGGCCGACGACTACCACTACCACGTGGCGCCGCTGCACCTGGAGAAGGTGGTCGGGAAGGGCCGGCCGATCGCGTATGCGCTCGACGGGTATCCGATCTACGGTCTCACCGAGCCCGACGGCTCGCCCGTCCGGAACCTCGACGGGATGGGCGGGCACGAGGATGCCGACGGCAACTATCACTACCACGCGCAGCGAACGTATCCGTATCTCAACGGCGGGTTCCGCGGCGAGGTGACGGAGCGCGACGGGCAGGTCGATCCGCAGCCGCGGGCCCGCGGCGTCCGCGAAGCCCTGCCGCCGCTGCGGGGCGCGACGATCACCGCGTTCGCAGAGACGCGGCCGGGAACGCGGCTCCTGACCTACGAGATCGAAGGACGCAAGGGCACGGTCGAATACACCGTGCAGCAGGGCGGGGCCGTGGCCTTCATGTTCACCGACACCACGGGCCGGACGACGTCGGAGACGTATCAGCCGCGCGGGGGCGGGGGAGCCGGCGGGCGACGCGACGGTCCACCGCGGCCAGGAGATCGACCCCCACGGTCCGGCGACCGGCCACCCCCGGGGCAGCGGTCGCCACCTCCGGAGCGGCGCAGCCCGCCGCGGGACGACCGCCCGCGCGAGTCGCCGCCACCTCGCGGTTCGGCCCGGGCCGGCGCGGCGGTCGACAAGGCTCCGGTGGCGGCAGGCCTCACGGTCACGAGCCCCGCGATCGGCCCGGATGGAACACTGCCGGTCGAGTTCACCTGCGACGGCGCAGGCATCTCGCCCCCTGTGGAATGGCAGGCCGGCCCGCCGGGGACGAAGTCGTATGCCGTCGTGCTCTGGCACGAGGCGCCCGACACGGTGAAGTCGTACTGGCTGGTCCACGGCATTCCCGCCGGCGTCACGAAACTCGCGAAGGGGTCGCGCGACGTCGGCGTGGCGGGTCTCAACGACAAGCGGCGCGCCGACTACGACCCGATGTGCTCGAAGGGCCCGGGGCTGAAGACGTATCACCTCACCGTCTATGCCCTCTCGGCCGACCCGCCGGCCCCGGCGGCTGGGATGACGCGTGACGCGCTGCTTGCCGCGGTGCATGACGTGACGCTCGCCACGGGCACGCTCGACTACACGTACGAGCGCGGAGGGGAGCCATGAGGGCGTGCGCCGTGTCCCTCGCGGCGGCGATCCTGCTGGCCGACGTCGGTGCACACGCCGCCGACCGCCGGCCGCCGAACGTGGTGCTCGTGCTCATGGACGACTTGGGCTGGCGCGACGTCGGCTTCATGGGCAACGACTTCGTCGAGACGCCGCACCTCGACGCACTCGCGAAGCGGGGGCTCGTGTTCACGCAGGCCTACGCGAGCGCTCCCAACTGCGCGCCCACGCGGGCCTGTCTGATGTCGGGCCAGGTGACGCCGCGGCACGGCGTCTACACGGTCGTCGATCCGCGGCAGCCGCGGGGCTCCCCCTGGCACAAGCTGCTCGCGGCAGAGAGCAACGCCGAGCTGGCCACCGACGTCATCACGCTTCCCGAGGCCCTGAAAGACCGCGGCTATGCGGCGGCCTTCTTCGGAATGTGGAACCTCGGCCGTGGACGGCAGGGGCCGGTGACGCCGGGGGGCCAGGGCTTCGACACGGTCGTGTTTCCGGAGTCGCTCGGCTTCACGAAGGACGCCTACCACGACGACCGCGGCGACTGCCTTTCCGACCGGCTCACCGACGAGGTGCTCGCCTTCGTCGAGAAGCACCGCAGTGGCCCGTTCTTCGCCTACCTCGCCGACCATGCGGTGCATGCGCCGTTCGACCCCGAGCCCGACCTGCTCGCGAAGTACGAGCGGAAGGCTGCCGCGGCCGGCGACCGACGGAACGACCCGGCGTATGCCGCCACGATCGAGGCCGTGGA
>CAIXGY010000057.1 GCA_903919035.1 uncultured Planctomycetaceae bacterium
GAGCCCCGGGCGAGGCGGCATGGGCAGCCCCGAGCCGGCCCACTCCTTCGAACGAATCTCTGCTCTGAAGAAAGTCACCCGATGACCCGCCCCACTCCCACCGCCGCCCTCCATGCCCTGGGCCAGAGCCTGTGGCTCGACACCATCACCCGCGGGATGCTCGACGACGGCACGCTCGCCCGGTACATCCGCGACCTGTCGGTCACGGGACTGACGAGCAATCCCACGATCTACAATCTGGCGTTCAAGACCACGCCCTTCTACGACGGCCCCATCGCGGCCACGGTGAAGGCGGGCGTCACGGGCGAGCGGCTGTTCTTCGACCTCGCGATCGAGGATCTCCAGCGGGCCGCCGACCTCTTCCGCCCGATCCACGACCGCACCGGCGGCCTCGACGGCTGGGTGTCGCTCGAGGTGTCGCCGCGGCTGGCCTACGACACGGCGAGCACGCTCGCCGCGGCCCGCGACCTCCATGCCCGGGCGGCGCGGCCGAACCTGTTCATCAAGATCCCCGGCACTGCCGCGGGCCTGCCGGCGATCGAGGAGGCCATCGCCGCGGGTGTGCCCGTGAACGTCACGCTCCTCTTCACCCGCGAGCAGTACCTCGCCGCGAGCGACGCCTACCTGCGGGGCATCGAGCGGCGGATCGACGCCGGCCTCGACCCGCGGGTCTGCTCGGTCGCGTCGCTCTTCATCAGCCGCTGGGACTCGGCCACGGCCAAGAAGCTCCCGCCGCACCTGGCCAACACCGTCGGCATCGCGATCGGCGGCCAGTCCTATGCGGCATATCGCGACGTCCTCGGCTCCGATCGCTGGCACCGTCTCGCCAATTTTGGCGCCCTGCCGCAGCGGCTCCTCATGGCCAGCACGGGCACGAAGGATCCGTCGCTCTCGGACCATCTCTACGTCCGAGAACTTGCCGCACCGCACACGATCAACACGATGCCGGAGCCCACCCTCCTGGCCTTCGCGGATCACGGAACGCTCGGTGTCCCGCTGTCGTCCGGCGGCGGCATGTCCGAGCGCACGCTCTTCGACGTCACCCGTGCCGGCATCGATCTCGAGTCCCTCGGCGTCGACCTCCAGAAGCAGGGTGCCGATGCGTTCGTGAAGAGCTGGGACGAGTTGCTGACCGTCATCGAGGCGAAGGCGAAGGCTACGTGACCGCGGCCGGAGGCTGCGGTGAACCCCGGCGTGGTGAACCTCAGCTTCTCCACCGCCGGCGCCAGCCAGCCGTGTCACCAGTTCATGTGACGACGACGGGGACGTGCCGTCTCATGAGCTGTCTGTCACCGGCACGCTGCTTGCGACGGGGCCGGTGATCGCCCTACCCTTCCGGAAGCGGGACCGGCCGGCTACGGCGAAACGAGCCTGCCCGCTCGCCCTAGGGTCTGGAATCTTCGGGGAACCGTGGCGTGGCAGACGGGCAACGCAGGCCGTGGATCGGAGCCCTCGCCGTGGTGGCCCTCGCCGTCGCGCGGGCGGCCGGGCAGGGCATGCTCGCCCTCGATAACGGCCTCATCCGCATCGGCGTCGACACGTCCAAGGGGGGCGCCATCGTGGCTGTGCAGCCCTCGGGTCCATCGGGGGCGGCATCCAACGTCGTCAACTCGTTCGACCTCGGCCGCGAGATCCAGCAGTCGTACTATGCCGGTCCGGCCGATTTCCAGCCGGCCGGGACGACGCAAAATCCGAATTGGTCTCCGTGGCCGTGGAATCCGGTGTTGGCCGGCGACAGCTACGGCAATGGCTCCGCGGTCGTGGCGTCATCGACCACCGGCGGGGTGCTCTACACGAAGACCGTGCCCCAGCAGTGGGCCCTGCAGAACGTCGACTCGGAATGCACGCTCGAGCAGTGGATCACGCTCAGCGGCAGCGTGGCCACGGTGCGGAATCGGCTCACGAACGCTCGGAGCGACACCGTGCAGTATGCGGCGCTCGACCAGGAGCTGCCCGCGGTCTACACGCGGGCCACGCTGACGACGCTCAAGACCTACGCGGGCACTCAGCCGTTCACGGGCGGCGCGCTGACGACGATTCCGAACACGCCGCCGCCGACGTGGGGCAGTTTCCGGGCCACCGAGGGCTGGGCCGCCTACGTGAACTCCAGCGACTGGGGGCTGGGTGTGTGCCTGCCGGGCAACGTGGACTTCAAGGGGGGCTTTTTCACGAGCGGCACCGCCACGGGCACGGCCAGCCCGAGCACGGGCTACATCGCGCCGATTCGTGCCGAGATCATCGACCACAACATCGTCTACGACTACACCTATCACCTGATCTTGGGCAGCCTCGCCTCGATTCGCGCCTTCGCAGTGGCGAACAAGCCCGACCTCGCTCCCGACTACCGCTTCGACGGCACGCGGGCCGGTTGGACCTACAAGGGCTCGGCCTCCGACGCGGGCTTCCCCATCGCGGATCACCTCACGGTGAACGTCGGCGGCGTTGATCCCCAGATGTGGGGCCCCCAGTGCACGTTCCCGGCCGCCGACGTGACCACGCTGTATGTTCGGGCCGCGTACGACCTGGCCACCGGCACCTCCGCCTCGGCCCAGTTCTTCTGGGAACGGGACAACGGCACCGTGCCGATGAGTGAGGCGAGCAGCAAACGATTCACCGTCGTCAATGACGGACAGTACCGCATCTACGAGGTCGCGGTATCGTCGACGGCCACATGGTCCGGGCAAATCTCGCGACTGAGGTTGGATCCGGTCACCGCCGGAACCACGGGCGACACGGTGGACATCCAGCTCATATCGTCGGCCTACCCGACCACCATCCCGATCGACGTGATGAGCGGAACGCAGACGCAGGTCGAAGCCCGCAACGCCTTCCTCGACGGTCGCTACGGGGTGGTCAAGACCGGCTCGGGAACGCTCATCCTCAACTCGTCCAACAGTTTCACCGGCGGCACGACGGTCGCCGCGGGCACACTGCGGCTGGCGCATCCGCTGGCGCTCAACGCGAGCACGCTGGACGTGCCCTCGGGAACCGCGGGCCGGCTCTCGTTCGACACGCTCACCAGCGCCACCATCGGTGGCCTGGCGGGCTCGGGATCCCTGGCCTTGATGAACGCAGCGACGCCCGCGGCCGCAGTCGCACTCACCGTGGGCGGCAACGGGCAGTCCACGACCTTCGCGGGCACCCTGTCCGGATCGGGAAGCTTCACCAAGACCGGCACCGGGACCCTGACCCTGACCGGCGCCGCGTCCGCGGTCGGCCCGCTCGCCGTGAACCGCGGCCGACTGGTGATCGACCCGGGCGCCACGGGCACGTTTTCGGCCGGCGGCAAACTGACCGTGGCGGCGGGCAGCGGCGCCGCGGCAACGATTGAGATCGTGCGGGGAACCGTCGGCCTCACGGCCGCTGGCATTGCCGCGATCGGCGACGCCAGCGGCACGTCGACCCTCATCGTCACTGGCGGCACGACCACGCTGGCCGTGTCGACGGGGCGACTGCTCGTGGGCAACAAGGGAGCTGGCACGCTGGCGGTCGACGGCGGCCGGCTCACGCTCACCGGCACCAACGATATCATCATCGGAGGCGATGCATTTTTCGCGCAGAACAACGCCGCGGGCACCGTCACGGTCACCGGTGGCACGCTGTCGATGTCAGGCACGGGCACGCTGCGTTTGGGCGTGAACATCTCGGGCTCGACCGTCGGATCCCGTGGCTCGGTACACCTGTTCGGCGGCGTCTTCGAGACGGCCCGGCCGATCGCCGTGGGCACGGGCACCGGGATCGTCACGTTCGACGGCGGCACGCTGCGCTTTCTGGCCTCGAGCACCGCCGCCATTGCGGTCACCACGGCGAGGATCGGCCCCCGCGGCGCGATCATCGACACTGCGGGCAACTCGGTCACGGTACCCCAGGCGTTGATCACGTCGGACAGCGGGGCCGGAGGGCTAACGAAGCTCGGCGTTGGCACGCTTCGGCTCTCGGGCAGCAACACCTTCACCGGCCCCACATCGATCGTCGCCGGCACCCTCGCGATCACCACACGTGCCGCGATCGATCGCTCGCCGGCGATCGACGTCGGATCCGTCCTCGACGTTTCTCCTCTGGCCGCCGGCTATGCCGTGAGTGCCGGCCAGACGCTCGGCGGTTCCGGCCTGGTCGTGGGATCGATCGTCTTCGGCCGCGGCTCGACGCTCGCTCCGGGCACGCTCGTCTCCCCCCCGAGCGCGGCCCTGATCCCGGCGGCGGCGGTCACGGCGCCCGCGGTCGCATCGTCCGGTCCGCTGGAGGCGTTCGTTGTGCCCGAGCCCGAGGCTTCTGCGCTGACTCTGCTCGGGCTGGTCGTCGCTGGACTCGCGGCCGCAGGGCGCGGGAGGCACCGGCGGCGCGTGCCAGCAGACGCCAGTCGCCCCTTCCCTTCGGATGCGAAGCTCCACCCGAGTCGGCCCGCTACCCGTTCCAGCATCATCGCCACCGGAATGCTCGCCGGAGCGGTCGGCCTCGCCGCCTCGGCCTCGGCCGACCCGGCTGCGGCCGGCAAGGCTTCCTTCAATCGACCGGACGGCGCCTACACGAGCGACGACTTCCGGCATGACTTCGGAGTGTTCTCGGCGGACAATGTGTTCACGAAGATCGTCGACAAGTCGCTCGAGGTGACGTTCCCGAAGGGCCGGAAGATCGAGGGCCTCCGTGGCGGACGCGTGCCGGTCCAGCCGGCACGCAGACTCAACCTCCAGTACCGCATCCGGTATCCGCAGGACTTCGAGGCCGGGCTCCACGGAAAGCAATTCGGGCTCGCTGGCGGCCGCGGCTACACCGGCGGCGCAGGCAAGGAGTGCGTGAAGAATGGCGATGGCTGGAGCGTACGGGTGCAGTTCGACGCTCATGCGCGGGACATCACGAACCAAGTCTACGTCTATCACTGCCGGATGGCCGGCGACTACGGCGACGACATGGGCTCGGGTCGGCAGCAATTCCCGCTGCAACGCGGCCGGTGGCACATGATCCGCCTGCGGGTCTCGATGCAATCGCGGCCCGACGCCCGCGACGGCTTGATCGAGGTCTGGCGCGACGGCGCACGGCGAATCAAGGTGGAGGGTGTGCAGTTCGTGTCGCGGCAGTCAGGCTGCGAGATCGACGACGTCCTGCTCGAAGCCTTCTGCGGTGGTGCGGGGATCGCCCCCAGCCACGACAATCGCGTGGCCTTCGACGATGTCCGCTGGTGGCCAGAGTGACGCGTCGCCATACCGCTGGCCACGGGCGGACGGGCGTTCACCTCCGCCGTCGCACCGCCGCGAGCGTCGCCCGCACCTGCTCTCGCGTACCGACCGCCACCCAGACGACATGGTGGTAGGTGCCGGGCTCCAAACCCTCGGCCCGGGCCTCACGGACAACGCAATTCCACTTCGCCACCCGCTGTGCGGGAAACATGAAGCGGCCGTACGACGCGGGTCTTCCGGTGGTTCGCGACGTCGTCGGCGACCAGGCGCCCATGGCATGCCCCCCCTCCGCGGTCGAGGCGATGATCGGCAATCTCTGCTCGCCCCGCCCGTCCGGCAGGGGCTCGAGCGTGTCGTCACCACGCAGGCCGTGGAACGTATCGAACTCCGCCGGCATGTAGCCCGTGAGCACCTCAAACGTGCAACGTGTGTGCCGCTCGTCGGCCGGAAGCGTGAAGGTGATCTCATGGCGGATCACGTGCTCGAATCCTCCCGCGCCGATCACCACCCGCTTCTGCAGCAGGTGATTCGACAGCATCTCGGTGTTGAGGGCAGGCAGGCCGCCGCTCGTATCTCCCGGTGCCAGCCAGAAGGCCATCCGCGAGACCGTCTGCAGTTCACGGCCACCGGCCGATAGCCACAGCAGCCGGCTCGTGCTCGTCGGGCCGTCCCGGTCGCGCGCGCTGCCGGCTTCGGTGGGATTGAAGGTCTCGTTGTGGAACGTCCCCTCGACGTCCAGATTCGAGGCACTTTGCAGTTGGCGGCCGTGGTCGAGCGAGTCGAGAAACTCGCGGCCGTTCCAGCGCAGGGAATGGATCGCGCCGGCCACGCGCGACGTGGTCGTGATCACGATCTCGGAGCCGCCGGCGGGCCCCCGGATGACGGCGTCACCGGAAACGGGATCCGCGGACCGCGCCACGCCCGACGACGTCACGACGAACGCGACGAGCAGCATCAGCGGGCGCGCGGACATGCTTCGAACCTATCACGCTCCACCGACGAGACGGCGCTCAGGGCTTGGGGATGTCGACGTCGAACTGGTTTTGCCCGATCCGCACGTCATAGACCAACACCGAGGCGGTGCTGAACGTGGCCGGGATGGCTATGCCGCCGTCGCCGCCATGCACGCTCACCGTGCAGGGGCCCACGGGGGCGCCGAATTTTCCGCCCGGCCGAAGAATCCGATACTGACCAGCGGCATCGGTGAACCCCACGCCCCGCACCTCGTCCTTGCGATGCGGCGTGAACACCACGAACGCCCCCTCGAGCGGCTTGTCCGCGAGGCGGACGGCACCCTTGACCTCGGCGAATCGCCGCTGGCCACAGCCCGCGGCCATCAATGCCGCCACGGCCGCCACCATCGCCAACGCCGATCCGCGTCGACTCGGCCGACGCGGTCGTGAAGTGCGCTCAATCGGCACGCTGCGCCAGTCCTTCATTGCGATGGGCCATGGCCAGGAGCGCGTTGCCGTCGACGGTGTCGTTCACCCACCGCACCGCGCTGTCGACGAGGAGGATGTTGAGGCCCCCGGTATGCTTGCTGGAGAAAATCTTGCCGTTGTTCTCCGGGTTCGGCGGTGACAGCAACATCCAGTCGATATTGAATGAAAAGCCCGTGGTGTTGACGCGACCGATGATCCTCGCGCCCTGGTGCGGACTGACGCCCGACGCGTCGCCGGTGCCCAACCACACCGCGGCAAAGTTGACGCTGCTCCGCTCCCCGATCATCCAAGTCTTCGATGCCCCGTCCGTCACGTCCTTCAACGAAAGACCGTTCGGCCCCGATCCGGGCCCCGATCCCGGGATCGAGCCGTTGGCCGGCGCCTTGCGGTCCGCCCTGCCGAAGATCATGCCCCCGGGGTCGTGGGAATACCGCGGCGAGTACGCCGGCGTCACCCTCGGGTCGTCGTTGCTGCGGTTCGACCAGCCCATTTCGCCACAGTTGCCCACGTAGTTGGCCGAGGCCACGGGGAAGAAGCCGGTGGCGCCGAACCGAGCCGCCTGATGCAGATCGTTGAGGATCGGGGGGCTGTCGGATGGACAACGATACGCGGGGATCGGCGTCTCCAGGGCCGCTCGATCCTGGGCGGATGGCGAGGCCTTGTAGACGGTCGAGAGCTTCCGCGTCGTCGGATTCAGAATGTCGAACAGCGTCGTCTGCTCCATGTAGGGCAGCAGAAACACGCCCCACCCCCAGCAGGGCTCGGCTGCCCAGAAATGAGAAAATCCAGCGGGAAAAGCCCGGCGGGCGTCATGGTGGGCGTGCATCGCCAACCCGATCTGCTTGAGGTTGCTGGCGCAGGCCATCTTCCGCGCCGCTTCGCGACTGGCCTGCACCGCTGGTAGCAGCAGGGCTATCAGTGTGCCGATGATGGCGATCACGACGAGCAACTCGACCAACGTGAAACCGGCCGCCGGGCCGCCGCGATGCCGGCGCCCGAACCGCACCGAACCGCTGGTGTTCATGTGCATGGTCGACACCCTTCAGACCCGGCTGCGGCGACCCCGTCGCAGCCAGCTGGCCCCGGCAACGGCGATTCCGCAGGCCAGTAGCGCGAAGGCTCCGGGTTCCGGCACGACGATGAATCGCATCACCTGGCCGTTGACGACCATGCCGTCGGTGAAGTCAGCGGACGAAACGGTGATGGCATCCACGCCGATGCTGGTGATGGCCGGGTTCGCCACGATGTAGTTGGCGAGCGTCGAGTAGCCGACGCCGTTGTAGGTCACGTCGCTGCCGCCCGCGACGAAGAACTGAAAGTTGGCGTTCCCGATCTGGGACGCCAAATCGAGAGTGCCCTGCGTCTGGTCGATGAAGATGCCGCCCAGGAACGTGTCGCCGCTCTGCAGTATGCCGGCGTTGAAGTAGACGCCGACGGTGTTGCCCGCCCCCAACACGCCGGTCAGCGGCGTGGCGTTTCGGATGTGGTAGACGTCATTGACGGAACTCGCCGCGTTCGACCACGTCGGCGCCGTGCCCGTGAGTTCGAAGGCGAAGTCGATGCCGCCCGTCGGATCGAGCGACCCGTCGGACGTGAGGATCCCCGGACTGTTGCCGGGCGCGATGAGCCCGGCGCCCGACACGGCACCGACGGTTCCGGCACCCCCGAGCACGGCACCGGTGGCGACCGACACACCGCCTGCAAGCGAGCCACCGGCGGCGACTGCCAGCGTGCCCGCATTGATCTGAGTGGCTCCCGTGAAGCCACTCGCGCCGGTGAGGCTGACGTAGCCCGTATTCTCCTTCACGAGCGTGCCGTTGCCGCTGAAGATCGTCGCCAGGCTCGACGAGCCGGTGCGGTCGATCGTGAACGTGCCGTCGTTGGTGAGGCCAACCGCCGAGATCGACCCGGAATCGTTGAGGATGCCCTTGCCGCCGGCGTTGATCGTCGTGGCCGCGGCGAGGGCCCCACCGAAGGTCGCCGTGCCCCCGTTGGCCACGACGAGCGTGCCACCCAGGGCGCCGAACGTTGCCGCGGCGTTGACGGTCTGCGTGCCGGCATAGTTGGCCGCGTTGCTCACGGTGCCTCCGTTGTTCGTGATCGTGTTGGCGACGCCGAGCGAATTGAGGTCGAGCGTGGCCCCGCTCGCGACGGTAACGCCGCCGGTGCTGAAGGCGTTGATGGTGCCGGCCTTGAGCGTGCCGCCGTTGACTGCCGTGGTGCCGGCGTAGGAGTTGGAGCCGGTAAGCGTCAGGGTGCCGGCGCTGAGCTTGGTGAGACCGCCCGAGCCCGCGCTCACGAGCGGCTGGGCGATCGTCACGTCGAACGAGTTGGTGTCGATGAACGCGCCACCGTTCTTGACGTTGGCGGCCGTCACGGCGATGAGATCAGCGCTGGAACCCAAGGCCCTCAGCGTGCCGCCGTTGAAGTTGACGGTGCCCGTGCCCGCACCGCTCCCGGTCGCCATCGTGAACGGCCTAACCGTGGCAAACACGCCGCCATCGAGATTGATGGTGCCGTTGGCGCCGGTCGTCGTGCCGCCGACGGTTGCGTTGCGTCCAAGGAGCAGATTGCCGGAACCCGTGATCGACAGCGTGCCGCTCGACACCGTGACGACACCCGTGGCATTGTTCAGAGCGAACTGTTGATCGCCTCCGATGACGAGATCGGGGGTGCCGGTGATCGTGAAGGCTGCGTTGTTCGACACGGTCACGGTCCCCGTGCCCTTGTTGCCGATCAGGAAGCGATTCGTCGCGAGGGCCAGGGTCGTCGCCCCGCCGGCGAGGTTCCACGCGGCCGTGCCGGTGGCGGAATTGTCGGCCAGGGCACCGGACGAGGCGGCCGTGGAGAAGGAATTGCTGCCCGAAAGGATTTCGAGCGTCGCCGTCACGCCCGAGCCGGGCAACATCTGAAATCGCCCGGTGGACGTGAACGAGCCGCCCGAGCCAGGATCGATCGTGACCTTGCCCGCGTTGAACACCAGGCCGCCAGCCAACGCGCTGTTCGAGCCCGTGAGCGTCCACGTGCCCGTGCCGTTCTTCGTGAACCCGAGCACCGACGTGGCGCCGCCCGAGTTTCGCAGCCGGCCGGCGAACGTGGTGTTCGTATTGTCGCCGCCTACGGTCAGCCGCGACGTGCCGGTTGCGGCGACGTCGATCACGGCCGCACCAGCACCGGATGAAGCCAATGAAGCCACGGTCTGATCGAAGCCATTGAGGTCAAGCGTCGCAGTGCCCGCCGACGGATTGATCGTCAGGGCCGTGGCCACCGGCAGGGCATTGGCGATGCCGAGGCGCACCGTACCCAGCGCGATGGAGGTATTCCCGGTGTAAGTGGCCGCGGTATTGATCCGCAGCGTCCCCTCGCCCTGCTTCTGGAGCAGGCCCGCGCCGGAGATCACCGCATTGGAGCCGATGGTGATCGTCCGGCCGGAATCGGCGGAGAACACCTGCGGCGAGGTCGTGCTGCCGAGCACGACCTGCATCGTGTAGCCGGCGTTGGTGCTGGTGCCGCTGACCGTGAGGTCGGTGCCCGCGTCGTAATTGGAGATCGTGCCGCCGGACCAGGCGATGCGACGGACGCTTGCGGAGTTTGACGTGCCGTTGGTGAGCGCGACGGTCGGAACGGTCGTGATGACATTCGCCCGCAGCGTGCCACTCGAGAGGTTGTACACGGAACTGAAGTTCGGCGTGGCGGCGTTGACGGCGTTCAGTGAATTGCCGAAGACCATCGTGCTGCTCGTGACCAGGCCTCCCAACTGACTGAACGTCGACGAGATTGTCGGCGTGCCGGTGGTGTCGGTCTTCTCACCGAGGATGAACGTCGTCGCGTCCAGCGTGCCGCCCGGCATTGTCATGCGGCTGGTTGGACCGTTGCTGGCCCCGGCCTGGTGACGCCCGATCGTGAGTTTCGTCACGAGCGCGTCGATCGTGCCGTTCGTCAGGTCGAGCGTGCCGCTGCCATCCCGTGTGCCCGACGAAGTCGCACCGACATCCACGACCGCGACCCGAGTCGCCCCACCCGCTGTCCCGCGCAGCAGGAGCGTGCCATTGGTGACGCCGGCCTGGAAGGCCGAGCTACCTGAGCCGTTGAAGCCACCGATCGCGAAACTGTTGGTATTCAAGGTGTTGGCCTTGCCGAGGCCCAGGATGCCGCCCCACGCGTTTCCGCCGCTGGAGCCCGCGGCCGCGCCGATGCCGATGTTGGCAGCTCGGATGAGGTTGGTGCCGCTCCCTTGCGTCGCCAGATTCAGCGTCGCCGTGCCGCTCGACGCGCCGGCGGCCGGGATGGTCATCCGCACGTCGAAGCTGTTGCTGCCCGTCTGGGTGTACGTGAACGAGGACAGGCCGGAATAGTCGGTCACGAGGGTGCCGTTGGCCTGCACGCCGAACGACTGATTGCCACCGTTGATCGTCAGGCTGCCGTTCGTCGCCGTGATCGTCCGCGGCAACGTCATGCCGCTGTAGGCGATGTTCGTCACGGTGCGCGACGCGTTCTCCAGGTCAACCGTGGAGCTGCCGCTGCCGTTGAACACGAGGGCATCGGCCGATGTCGGCCCGCCCACCGCGGCGCTGGGATTCCAGTTGGTCGTCGTCGTCCAGAGCGAGTCGGTGGTGCCAGTCCACGTGTAGGTGGCCGCGCGGGAGGAACCCGATATCGCAACCACTGAGACGAGCATTCCGACGCGAACCACACGACTCACCATGGTCAATCCCTCCGCCGAAACGAGGCTCTCGCGCGAGGCTTCCACACCCCCCACCGTCATCCCGTGGAATGTACCAAGCGCGGCCTGTCACGCATGTCGCATCTTCGTGCCTTGCTCCACGCCGAGCCCGAGGCCGCCAGTTCATGCCGAGGCCGGATTTCCGCGACAAACATGCGTCGATGACGAACGCGCCTGCCACGCCGGTCGCATAAATGTGCGACACGAATCCGATGCCTTGTTTCCATAGCATCCGCGCAACTGCCCATGCCTCGGAAATCGGGGTGTCGGCCGTCATGGGGGCGCGTCCCCCGCCCCCCTCGTCCTCAGGCACTTCGCACGGCATGGCGCCCGACTTGCGGTTCACCCTCTCGGCCACTGACCTCGCCGTGATGGCAGTGTACGTCGTTGCGACGGTCGCCTTCGGCATCTCCAAGGCGCGGCGCGGCACCGCGGAGGACTACTTCCTCGGCGGCCGCGGCATGACGTGGCCCGTGATCGGCCTCTCCATGCTCGCGATGTGCGTGTCGAGTTCGTCGCTCGTCGGGTGGGCAGGCGACGCCTATTCCACGGGCATCTCCGTCTTCAACTACGGGATCTCCGGTGCGGTCGTCGTGCTCGTGTTCTTCCTCTGGTTTTTCCTGCCGTTCTACCTGCGGAGCCGGGTGTACACGATGCCCGAGTTCCTCGAAGGCCGCTACGACGCGAACAGCCGCGTCTTCTTTTCACTCATCACGGTGATCGGCTACACGTTTCTCGACTCGGCCGTCACGCTTTATGCCGGCGCCCAGATGATGCGGCAGGTTTTTCCCGCCGTGCCGCTCGAATGGCTGATCTACGGCCTCGCGGCCATCGCCGCGAGCTACACGATCATCGGCGGACTGTCGGCCGTCATGTGGGTTGACCTCGTGCAGTCGGTGATGCTGCTCGCAGGCTCGGCCGTCCTCACGGTGATCGCGTTCTGGAAGGCGGGCGGCTGGAACGCCGTGATGACCGCGGTGCCTCCGGACAGCCTGAGCCTCATTCGCCCGGCCACCGACCGGTCGGTGCCGTGGCCCGCGCTCATCATCACGCTGCCGCTGCTCGGCTTCTATTTCTGGTGCACGAGCCAGGCGATGGTGCAGCGCACCCTGTCGGCCCGGAGCGTGAACGAGGCCCGTTGGGGAAACCTGTTCGCCGGCCTCCTCAACTTCGCGGTCTTCTACGTGATGGTGCTGCCGGGGGTCGCCGGCCGCGTCCTCTATCCCGACCTGGAGAAAGGCGACCAGATCTATCCCACGCTCGTGTTCGGCCTGATGCCCGACGGCATCAAGGGGGTCGTGGTGGTGGGGTTCGTGGCCGCGATGATTTCGACGTTGAGCTCGATCCTCAACTCGGCCGCCACGCTCGTGACGATGGACTTCGTCTCCACGCTGCGGCCCGACCTCACGAGCCGTGGAAAGGTGCTCGTCGGCAACGTGGCCGGATTCGTGATCGCCGCGATCGCCGCCTTGTGGGCCCCCGAGGTCGCGAAATTCGAGTCGGTCGTGAAGTATTTCCAGCAGTTCCTTGGCTACCTCGCACCGCCGATCGTGGCGGTCTTCCTGTTCGGGCTCTTCTGGCCGCGGGCCAACGCGGCCGGCGCGTTCGCCGCACTTCTCTCGGGCCTCGCCTGCGCCGCGTGGATGCTCTGGAGCGGCGGCACGCTGCCGCCGCTCACCGACTGGCACCCATTCCTCTACGTGCCGCCGGTCGTGTTCCTCGTCGCGGCGACCGTGCTCGTGGGCGTAAGCCTGGCGACCGCCGCGCCCGATCGCGAGCGGATCGCGCGGTTTCTCTGGAGCCGGCGGCTCCTGGCCGACGAGGCGGGGGAGTTGGCGGAGCTGCCCTGGTATCAGAATTACCGCACGCTCTCGATCCTGCTCCTGGCATTCACTGCGGCGTTCGTCGTCGTCTGGCGGTGACGGCCCCCTCTTCGCGGATGCCCTCGCCATGAAATTGCAGAAATATTCCGGCAACCCGATCCTCCGCCCGCACCCGACGAATCACTGGGAAAACCTCGTCGTGTGCAATCCCGGCGTGTGGGAGGAGGATGGCCTGTTCACGATGCTCTACCGGGCCGCCGGCGACGACGCGGCCCACGTGATCCGCTTCGGCCTCGCCACCAGCCACGATGGCTTCCACTTCGAGCGGGTGCAGGAGGAGCCGATCCTCACGCCGAGCGCAGACGGTCCCGACGCCGGCTGCATCGAAGACCCGCGGATCGTCAAACTCGATGGCCACTACTACGTGACCTACGCCTATCGGGCCTACGAGCCCCTGCAGTATTGGAAGCGGCCGAACAACGCAGCCTACAGCCCCGACGACCCATCGCTGCCGCCTCTGCTCGGCAACAACATGACGGCGTCGGGCCTGCTGCTCACCGACGACTTTCGCACCTTTCGCAGACTCGGCCGAATCACGCGGGCCGACGTCGACGACCGTGATGTCATCCTGTTTCCCCGGAAGATCGGCGGCCGCTACTGGATGCTCAACCGGCCGATGCAGTGGGTGGGCCCGGGGTACGGCACCGAGCACCCCGGCATCTGGATCGCCGATTCCGCGAGCCTGCTCGATTGGCCTGCCAGCACGCTGCTGGCGACGGCCGCGTTCCCCTGGGAGCGGAAGATCGGCGGATCCACGCCGCCCCTGGAGAGCCCACACGGCTGGCTCACGCTCTACCACGGCGTCGACGACAAGGGAGTGTATCGCGTCGGCGCGCTGCTGCTGGACCCGGAGAATCCGCGCCGCGTGCTGGCCCGACTGCCCCAGCCGATCCTCGAGCCCGAGGCCGAGCACGAATGGCAGGGGCTCTACCCGCATGGCGTCGTCTTTCCGACCGGCAACGTCGTGAAGGACGGCACGCTGTTCGTCTACTACGGCTGCGCCGACCAGACGATCAGCGTCGCGACGTGCCGCTTCGACGAACTCGTCGATCACGTTCGCCGCCATCCCGTGTCATGAGGTGCCGCGTGCCTGCCGTTCAACGCAACCGCCTGATGTACTGTGTTGGGGCGTTGCTGCTGGCCGCGGCGACCTCATGCGTCGCGACGCGGGCCGAGCAGCCGGAGTTGATCGCGCTCACCGTCGGGTCGCGGATGCTCAGCGCGGTACCGTGGAAGGGCTTTGGGGTGCAGTGGAGCCCGTATCCATGGTTCGAACTCACCGACGATGACTGGACGCGGATCGAACAGCGCCTCGACTACATGCGGCCACCGATCGCTCGGGTGATGACCCGGGCCTACAAGTACTGCGAGGGCTTCGACCCGGCCGGCAAGCCGATCTACGCCTGGGACAACCCGCGCATGAAGCGGATGGAGCGGTTGCTCGCCTACTGTCAGTCGCGCGACATCGAGGTGATCCTGGGGGAGTGGGACGACCCGAACTCGCCGGAAGACCGGCAGGATCCAGCCGCTGACAGGCTCCGGAAATACGGCATCGAGGAGACCGACTCCCGTTGGAGCATGATCATCTGCGACATGCTCGAGCACTTCATCGAGGAGCGAAACTACACCTGCATCAAGTGGTTCAACCTCGTCAACGAACCCAACGGCAACTGGTCGGCCTGCGCCGACTTCGACCGCTGGAAGCACGGCATCCTGAACCTGTACGCCGAAATGGCCAGGCGGGGCCTCGACAAGAAGGTGGGCATCATCGGCCCCGACGCCAACGCCCAGAAGGACTACTGGTGGCTCGACCGGAACGTGCTCGATCTCGGTCGGCAGACGGCCATGTACGATCTCCATGAGTATGCGAAGAAGGAGGACGTGGAGTCGGGCCATCTCGAGCGGGTGTTCACGCTCAAGCGCGACTTCGTGAACCGCTACGACCCGGGCGGCCGCTTCAAGCCGTTCGTGATGGGCGAGATCGGACTCGTGAGCGGCCTGCAGAAAGACGGTCGCACCGTCCAACCCAAGGGCGGCCGCGACAGCCAGCCCTTCATCTACGACTTCGAGTACGGCGTGTGGATGGCCGACTACAACGCCCAGGTGGCGCGGGCCGGCATGGACGGCACCTGCGCATGGAGCGTGGACGACGCGATGCACATCCAGAAGAATCCCGCGTCCACCTGGCCGAAGCTCGACAACGTGGAACTGAAAAAATGGGGCTTCTGGAACAGCCTGGCGGAGGAGATCGGCCACCCGGAGGATGCGGCCCTGCGGCCCTGGTATTACACATGGGCCGTGATGTCTCGGGCCTTCCCGCGGGGCTGCCGGATGCTCGAGATTCCGGGCTGCGTCTCACCAGGGCTGCGGCCCCTGGCGGCGGTGCGCGAGGAGGGCGACGTGCGGCACTGGTCGCTCGCGGTGATCAACGACTCCGACCTCCCGAGAGAGGTGACCATCTCCATCCCGGCCGCGACGACGAAGGCAACCCTCCACCGCTACCACTACTTCCGTGACGATCGGCCGGTCGACGCCGCCGGATTCCCGGTACCCAAGGCGGTCGAGGCGGGGATCGACCTGGCGGCCGGCGTCACATTCAGGCTGCCCGGACGCGGTGTCGTGGTCACGACCACACTCCCCCCCGATCGCAAGTAGTCCACGCGGCCGGCTGATAAAATCGGTGGCGTCTGGATCAGCGGGCGAACCGTCGATCCCGAACCGGACGGCGAGGGCGGCGATGGCACAGCGGTGGGGATGGCGTGTGGTGGCCCGGGCCACCGTGATGCTGGCGGCAGCCGCCATGCCCGCCGCGCCGCACACGCAGGTGGCCTCGGCCGCGTCGATGATCGACCGCACTGGCCGATTCGCGATCCAATGGTGGACCGCCGACGATGGCGTGCCCGACGGACCGCTGCGGGGCATCGCCTTCGCCGCGGACGGCTCTATCTTCTGCACGAGCAACCGCCAGATCGTGCGATTCGACGGCTCCACCTTCCAGCCCGTCCCGGCGGCCCTCGTGGACCGGCTGCACGCCACCATCGGTGACTTTTGGAGCATCACCGTGGACGGCGCCGGCCGGCTCTGGGTGCGCGGCACCCGAGGCGTGGTGAGGCTGGACGGGCTCGACGAACACACCGACATCGCGCCGCTCTCGCTGCCCTCCGGCCACATCACGGGCATGTCGGTCCTGGCTGACGGCAGGGCGATTTTCATCGGCGAAGGGGTCGTTCTCGGCTGCGAAGGCGACGCCGTCGTTCCGCTGTCCACGACGTGCGACGACCCGATGTGGCGATATGGCGGCGTGGATCCGACGTCGGGTTCGCTCTGGTTGTGGGGCGATGTCGATGGCGTGCGCCGGCTGTATCACGGTCGTCTTCCCCGGCGGCCGTCGGACCCGATCATCGTCGAGGAGGTGGGCGACGCCGTGGCATCGCGGGTCATCAGTCTGGGCTTCGGGCCGAGCGGGCCGATGGCACTCCTGCCCGACGCGGTCGCGGTGCATCGGGACGATCACTGGGAACGCCTGCCACCCACCCTGCCAGACGCCGATTTCCGGGGCAGCGGCAAGGTGCTCGAGGCGAGCGATGGAACCGTCTGGATCTCCAGCCACAACGGCCTGCTCGCCTGTCGCGCCGGCGATATCGAGACGGCGATCGAGGGCCTGCCGGGGTTCTCGTCGTTCACCTACCAGTTGGCGGTGGATCGAGAGGGCGGAGTGTGGGCCGCATGTACCGGTGGGCTGCTCGCCGTCCGGCGAACCTCGCTCCAGGTACGGTCGCTCGCCGATTGCCGGGCGATGCACGAACGGGCCGACGGTTCGCTGCTCGTGGGAACCCCCGGGGCGGTCATGCTGGTGCCCACCGGATCCGGCGCGGACGCCGCGCCACGTCGCATCGCCACGCTACCGAAGGATGCGATCCCGACGGCGCTCTGTGAAGACGACTCAGGACGCATCTGGGTGGGCACGCAGGACAGCTTCCTGCTCAGGATCGACGACGGCCGCGTCGCGCAGCTGACGAAGCCGGATCACCACTACCGCGAACTGCGGAGCATCGAGGGGGTCGCCCGCGATGCCGTCGGACGGATCTGGATCGGCACGGGCAACGGTCTCGCCGTCCACGATTCCGCCAGCGATACGATGCGGATCGTCTCGGCCCACGATGAACCCTTTCAATCCGTCGTGGTCGGAATCGCCCCCGACACCGACGGCGGCATGCTGGCAGCGACCCTCGGCAGCGGCATCGAGCACCATGGCCCCGACGGCCGGGTGACCCGAGTGCTCGGCCCCGCGGACCTTCCTGGGCGGAAAGCGGTCGTAATGCTTCGTGACTCGGACGGCACGCTCTGGGTGGGTGGCGACCGCGGGCTCGTGCGGGTGGCCAGACAGGGCATGGTCACGCGAATCTCGACCGCTTCGGGACTCGCCGCCGACGCTGTCCGCCAGATCGAGGAGGACGGGCACGGAAGACTGTGGATCGCCCTACGGGACGGGTATCTGCAAGGCATGCGGCGGGCGGATCTTGCCGACCTGGCGGCGGGCCGGCTGAGCATCGTACGCGGCATCGTGTGCGGGCCACTCGATGGCATCGGTGACAACGAGTGCGTCGGCCGCGCGACGCGGGCGGCCGGCGGATCGACGTTTGCGATTCCCCTCTCTCACGGCTTCGTGCGGTTCGATCCGACGACGACGCACGGCGGGGCCGTGCCGGCCCCGCCACGGGTGTCACGGCGCGGACCACCAGGCTACGCCTTCCATTTCGCGTCGCCGGGCATCCACTGGGCCGAGCCACCGCTGTATCAGACTCGACTCGTGGGGGTGGACCCTGGCTGGTCCGCACCCACGAAGGCGAGTCGTCGCGACTATGCGTCGCTTCCAGCCGGCACCCATCGCTTCGAGGTGCGGGTGGTCGCCGGCGAGACGAATCGGGATTTTCCGTCCCAGGCGATCGACGTCGAGGTGCCTGTGCCCTGGTATCGCACGGGCTGGGCGCTCGCGGGGCTGTCGCTCCTCGTCGGCGGCCTGGCGGCGTTCGTGTCGCGAGAGGTGACGCGAGTCCGCAGCCGCCGCCGCATCGCGACGCTGGAGCGGCAGGACGAGATGGCCCGCGAACGGGCACGCATCGCCCGCGACATCCACGACAGTATCGGGGCCGGGCTCACGCGGATGGCGCTGATGAGCGACCTCGCTCGGCAGACGAACGGGGCCCCCGACGCGGTTCGCGACCGGCTCGACACGATCTATCGCAACGCCCGGGGTCTGGCCCGGTCGGTCGACGAGATCGTGTGGGCCGTGAACCCGCGGAACGACACCGTCGCCAGATTCATCTCGTACGTGGTCAACGATGTCGAGGAGTTCGTGCGAGCCGGCGACCTGACGCTACGGCTCGAAGCGCCGGACGAGGTGCCCGAGAACCTGCCCCTGTCGACACAGGCGCGACATCACGTCTGCCTCGCGATACGCGAAATCCTCCAGAATGTCCTCCGGCATGCGCGTGCCACCCATGTCGACTTCACGATCCGGGTGGACGGTCGCGAACTCACCGCCGTCGTCCGGGACGACGGCGTGGGATTCGACCAGGATCAAGCGTTGGCGGCCGAGCAGGACGGCCTGCAGAACATTCGTTCGCGCATGGCCGAGGTCGACGGAAGCATCGTGGTAGAGTCGCGGCCGGCCGCCGGGACGAGAGTGACCCTCAGCGTGCCTCTCAGCGCCGGTCCTGCGGCAGACTTCGTGTCCGGTATCGGGTCCACAGGACAGGTGAATCATGCAACGTGAGCCCGCCCCACAGGAAGCGCCGGCCTCGGTTGCCGAGGTGATCCGCGTGGCCATCATCGAGGACGACGCGGGCACGCGATCCAGCCTCCGCGACATCATCGAGAGCGACCCGGGCTGCGTGTGCGTGGGCGAGTTTCGGGGCGTCGCCGAGGCGGTGGCCGGCATCCCCGGCCTCGTCCCGCGCGTCGTGCTGGTCGACGTCAATTTGCCGGACGGCATCGGTGTCGACTGCGTCCGGCAACTCGCCCCGGTCATGCCGGAGACGGAGTTCGTGATGCTCACGCTGTACCAGGATGGCGATATCCTCTTCGACGCGCTGGCGGCGGGCGCGCATGGCTATCTCATCAAACCGGTCCGCGTCGACGAACTGCTCGCAGCGATCCACGATGTCGTGGCGGGTGGCGCGCCGATGTCGAGCCTCGTCGCGCGGCGGATCGTGCGCTCCTTCGAGCGGCTCGCCCCGCCCGAGTTGGCCCAGCTTCCCAAGGGCGAAGACATCGTGCAGCTGGCGCCGCGGGAACGCGAGGTGTTGGATCTCCTGGCCACCGGCGCCATGTACAAGGAGGTCGCCAAGCATCTCGGCGTCAGCCGCAATACGGTGATCACCTACATTCGCCGTATCTACAAGAAACTCCACGTCCACTCCCGGCATCACGCCGTCGAGCGTTACCGCCGCATGGTATGAGTGGTGCGCAGCCTGTCGCACACAGATGCGACATGCGGCCGGCCCGCTGGTCGACGACACTCGAACGGTGTCGGGGGGCGTCTTCCGCCTCGAGAGTTCGGCATCAGGAGAAGAGTCATGCGCGGATCGCATCGTGGGGTGGCTTACGGCGGAGTTCGTGGTGCGCTGCGGCGGTTGCCCGCGCACGCCCTGCTCGCCGTCGCGTTCGGCACGATGATCCTGACCCGCTGGTCGCCGGCCGCGGCCCAGTCCTCCTGGCTACCGACAAGTGGCACACTGCCGTGGACGACCGGCACGGCCTGGAGCACCGGCGCGTACCCCGACGGCGTCGATGCGGTCGCGGTGTTTCCCGCGGCCGGTCCTGTGATCACGCTCGACAACACGACCGTCACGGTCGGCGCCATCAACTATTCGGTCGCCAGCGGCAACCTGACGCTGGGCACGACCGGCACCACATTCTCCGACACCGACTTCATCAATCTGGCCGTGTCGAGCGGTGTGCCGACCATCACGGTCACCGGTGGCAACCTCTACATGTACGCGCAACTCACGGGCAACCAGGGCCTGCAGAAGAACGGCAACGGCATCTACTCGCCCCGCTACAACTCGCTCGGCTTCACCTACACGGGCACGAACACGTTCAACGGCGGCACGGTCCAGATCTCCCGCAACGAGCACCTCGGAGACGCCGCGAACCCGATCGCGGTGATCGCGAATTCGACATTGCAGGCCTACTCGTCCGCCAGCGGCGCGGCCATCGCCATGGATCGAACGATCTCCCTGGGAGCGAACCTGACGCTGCAGCAGGGGAGCGCGGCCAACACGCTCACGCTCAATGGCGCCATGTCCGGTGCCGGGGCGCTCACGCTCAACACGGGAACGTACGCCCTCAACGGCGGCAACACCTACTCGGGCTCGACCACGATCCGCAGCGCCGTCGTCACCCTCGGGCCCGGGAGCGCCCTGTCGTCGGCACCCCTCACCCTGCAGTCCAACTCCGGCACCGCGGGCGGCAGCCGGATCGACCTCGGCGGCGGTGCGCTCACCGTGCCGTCGCTCGGGATCTCCATCGCGACCGGCAGCACGGTCCAGGCGCGGAACGTGTTCACGAATGGCTCGCTCGCCGTGACGGGAGGCAACTTGACCGTCAATTCGGGCGGCGCCAATGCCGTCACGGGCACGACCACGCTCGACATGTCCGGGCTGAGCGGGTTTTCCTACGTCAATCCCGCCGGTCTCGCCACGGTGAACGTCACCGGCACCGCGGTGGTCGCCTACACGACCATCTTCAATCTCGCCAACGCAGCCTCCGGATCCAACCACATCACCGCCGCCAGCGTAAGCGTGGGACCCAGCGTCCAGGCCTTGTTCACATCGTCCACGTCCACCCTGGGCCTGGGCCGCAACGCCAACGTCATCCACACAGGTACGCTGCAGATCGGGGGCTATCGCGGGAGCGGCATCGTGGCCTTCCAGAGCGGCACTGGCAGCGGCTCGCTCGTACTCCGCGGCGTGGCGGGCGAGGACAGCCGTGTCGATCTCGTCAACGTCGGCTTCAAGGGGGGCGGCGACAACTTTGGCGCCGGCATCCTCGACACGACCGGTGGCACGCTCGATGCCCGGGTCTCGAGCCTCATCGTGGGCCGCTTCCTCGCCAACGCCGGCAACGCCCAAACCGGCACCTTCACGATGGCCGACGGCACGCTCGACGTGCTCACCATGACGATCGGTCAAAACACGACCGGCACGATGTCGAACAACGGCCCCACGCAGACCAACACCGTCACCCAGAACGGTGGCCGCGCCACGATCGGCACGATCACGCTCGGCGACAATCAGATCGTCCTCGACACGACCGGATCGGCGGCCCCGAATTTCGTGTCCACCTACAACCTCACCGGTGGCACGCTGGCCGCAACGCTCGTGCAGTCGGGCACGGGCACGGCGGGCGCGGCCACCAATCGTCGTCTCGTCTGGAACGGCGGGACCGTGACGACGTACGACGCCTTGTCCGACCTCCTCGTCACCGGCGTGACGGGCACGCGTGGCGGCCTGACCGTCGCCGTCGGCGGCACCGGCTCGAAATCGTTCGACGTTCCGGATGGACGGACGATCCATCTCGGTGATTACGTCACCGTCTCAGGCTCCAACGCCGTCTATTCCAAGGCGGGTGGCGGCACGCTCGTCATGGGAGGCACGTCGTATACGGCCGCGTACACCGGCACGGCCAGTCTGGTCGCCGGCACGGTGCGGCTCGCCTCGACCAACGGCATGGGCAACAACTCGACGCTCGTGATCGCACCGACCGCCGGCGTGGCGACGCTCGACCTTGCGGGCTTCAGCCACGGTTTCGGTAGTCTGTCGAACACCGGTGATACCGCGCTCGCCCTCGTCCAGAGCACGTCGGGCACGGGCGTCCTCTCGGTCGGCAGCCTCGGCTTCAACGAGACCTACTCGGGTCGGATCGAGAGCGTGCCCGGGGGTGCCGTGGGCCTCACGAAGGTGGGAATTGGCACCCTCTCGCTGACGGGTGCGGCCAACTCCGTGGCCGGCACGCTCGCCGTCACCAATGGCCGCCTGGTGATCGATCCCGGCGTCGGGGGCTCATTCACCTCGACGGGCAGGCTTCAGGTGGCGGCGGGAATCGGCACCACGGCGGGCCTCGACATCTACTCCGGCGTGAACAGCTTTAGTTCGGCCGCCGCGATCGCCGGCATCGGCGATGGTGCGGGGACGAGCACGCTCGCCGTGCTCGGCGGAGACACCACGCTCGCGCTCGTGTCGAACCGGTTCCTGGTGGGCAACAAGGGCTCGGGCACGCTCTCGGTCGAGAGCGGGGTGCTGACGGTGACCGGCAACCAGCCGATCCACGTTGGTGGCGACACGGCTTTCGCCCTCAACAACGCCACGGGAGCGATCACGATCTCGGGTGGAACCCTGGCGATCACGGCTCCCGGCACGCTCGCCCTGGGAGTCAACGTGTCGGGGTCGGCGGCGACGTCTGGAGCCAGCGGGTCGATCAATCTGAACGGTGGCGTGCTCGCCACGGCGCGGCCGATCACCGTCGGCGACGGCACTGGCACCGTGAATTTCAACGGGGGCACGCTGAGGGCGCTGGTGCCCAGCGACAATTTCATCGCCGTGACGACAGCCAACGTCCAGGATGGCGGCGCCGTCATCGATACCGCCGGCAGCGACGTGCGGGTGGTGCAACCGCTGGTCGCCGCTGGTACGGGCGGCCTCACGAAACTCGGCGGCGGCACACTGCAGCTCGACGGGGTCAACACCTACTCGGGGCTCACGGCGGTCAACGCCGGCACGCTGCGCGTCGAAGGCGACCAGTCGGGAGCGACAGGCGCGGTGACGGTGGCGGCCGGGGCCGCGCTGGCAGGTTCGGGCACGGTGGGCGGCAACACGACGATCCAATCCGGAGCCACGCTGTCGCCCGGAGCGAGCCCGGGCACGCTCACGTTCACGCAGGGCCTCACCCTGTCGGGAGGCGGCAACTACGACTGGCAGGTCTACGACACGGCCGGAACGGCCGGCAGCATCACCGGCTGGGATCTCGTCGATATCGGGGGGACGCTCTCGATCGCGTCCACGAACGTTGATCGGTTCAACATCAACCTCTGGAGCCTCTCGGGCGTGGGGCCAGACGTGAACGGCGAGGCCTTGAATTTCGATCCCTCAGCGGGTGGCTCGTGGCGGCTCGCCACGGCCGCCGGCGGGATCACCGGCTTCGCCGCCGACAAGTTCACGATCAATATCTCGGCCACCAACGGCACGGGCGGGTTCACGAACTCGCTGTCAGGCGGCACGTTCAGCCTCGTGCAGTCGGGGAACGACCTCAATCTTGTGTTCACGCCGGGTGCGGCACCGACCCCGACCACGCTCACGTGGTACGGCGACGGCGTGAACCCGGGCGGCGCGGGCACGTGGACGACCACGGGCAACACCTGGTTCGACGGCACGACCGTGCGGGCCTGGGTGCCGGGCGCCAAGGCGATCTTCCCGGGCGCGGGCGGCGAGGTGACGCTGGGTGAGGCGGTGAGCGCCGACGGCGGCCTCGAGTTCGCC
>CAIXGY010000058.1 GCA_903919035.1 uncultured Planctomycetaceae bacterium
ATCCGGAATCAAAACATGTTCCGCTACGACGGCTTCTCCCGGGCCGAGCCCTCGTGGACCGACAGCGCGGGCAATGTGATTCCAATCAACAACTCGAACTACTTCGGCATCCCCCGCGGACGCCTGATCTTCTCGGGTGATGCGCTTCTGCCCAAGCTCTCGTACCTCCTGAACATCGACTACAACTCGGTCACGAGCCAGCCGATCGGCTTCCGCGCCTTCTGGTTGAGCTATCGGTTCAGCAAGGCCCTCGAACTGTACGTCGGCCAGTCGAAGGTGCCCGGGTCGCGCGAGTGGATCGAGAGCGCGTTCGCGCCGCTGCAGAGCGCCGACCGCACCATGGCCACCACCTTCTTCCGCCCCAGCTTGAGCCAGGGCGTATGGCTCATGGGTCAGCCGCTCGACGGCTGGTACTACCACGCGATGATGTCGAACGGCTTCAACACGCTCAACCTGATTCCCGAGGAGCTCAACAATCGCTTCGCCTGGTCCGGTTCGGTGTGGCGGGAGCCGTGGGGTGAATTCGGGCGCGGGTATTCGGATCTCCAGCACCACGAGGAAGCCGCGGTCCGGCTCGGTGCCTGCTACACGTTTGCGCTCGGCAGCGGGAGCCAGGCTGCGAGCGACGCCGTGGAAAACTCCCCCGTGCGCCTCTCCGATGGCACGATCATCACGACGCCCGGGGCGCTCGCCCCCGGTGTCACGCTCCAGTCCTACGACATCTCGCTGGCGGCGATCGACTGGGCCTGGAAATTCCGGGGGCTAGGCGTGTCGACGGAAATCTACTTCCAAGACCTGCTCAACCTCGAGGCCACTGGGCCGCTCCCGATCTCGTCTACCTCGGCATTCGGCGGCTTCGTCAAGGGAGGCTACTTCATCGTCCCGCGCGAAACCGAGATCTACGCGCGGACGTCATACGTCACCGGTGCCTATGGCTCCGGCTACGAACTCGGCGGTGGTTTCAACCAGTTCTTTCTGCCGGGGAAGGACAACCTTTTCTTCACCTTCGATGCGGCTTGGCTGGAGAACTCCCCCGCCGGCCAGAACCGGACCGGCTTCGTGGCCGGCCAGACCGGCCTCTTGATCCGCACGCAGATCGTCGCCGTTTTCTAAGTGGACCGAACCATGGCACTCATCCCGCCGACCATCGTGATCGCCCTGCTGCTGGCAGTGGCGGCGTTGCGCAGCCATGCCCAGGATGCTCCCGACGCCGACGAACCGACCCTCACCGAACGAATCGCCCATCCGTATTCGATCGATCTTCTTCCCGACGATCCGGCCCCGGCGCCATTCGAAGCGGCCCCCGATTCCTTTGAACGCGAATCGACCGCCGGGGCGAATGCATTCAGCCACAAGACGGTGACGGGCGACCTCTTCGACCGTTGGCTGTCCACGAAGGAGTCGGGCATCACGTTCGGCGGCCGAATCACGCAGTTCGGCTTCGGGCTAGCCGGCGGAATCGACCAGCCCGTACCTCCGCCGCTCGGCCAAGGCGATGTCTTCAAGTACACCGGCCGCAGCGAATACGACGCGGTGTTCGATGTCGAGAAGTTTGGCGGCTTGCCCCACGGACGGCTGCTCGTGCGGGCCGAGCAGTGGTACGGCGAATATGGCAACGTGTCGCTGCGTGCGGGCACCTTCACGCCACCGGTGTTTCCCGCGCTCCTGCCGCCCAGGCCGAACGATGCGGGCGTGCCGTACATCACCAACTTCCTCTTCACCCAGCCCCTGTCGCCGAACTGGGTCGTGTTCGGCGGCAAGAAAGACGTGCTCGGCTCCTTCGATCAAGACATCTTCGCCGGCGGCGATGGCACCGATCAGTTCGTCAACCAGGCGCTGATCGCCAATCCGCAGTTCCTGCTTGGAATGCCCTACTCGTTTTTCACGGCCGGCGTCGCTTCGCCCCGTGACTGGGGAGGGATGGCGGTGTTCGTCATGGATCCGAAGAACCGCACGGCCGATTTCATGCAGTTTGGCGACCTCTTCCAGCAGGGCATCATCATCGGCGGCGAGGTGAAGGCGAAGACGATGTTCTTCGATCTGCCCGGCCAGCAGCACGTGGGCGGTGTCTGGAAGCACCAGCAGCAGCTCGACCTGCGGTTCGCCTTCACGCCGCCTGAGCCCGGCTACACGCCCGGCTACGGGGCCCCGGCGCCCGGCCCCCGGACGCTCTGGGACTCCTGGCTCGTCTACTACGGATTCGACCAATATTTTGTCCGCTACTCCGAACATCCGGAACGTGGCTGGGGCCTTTTCGGACGGGCTTCGATCGGCGACGGCAATCCCAACCCGGTCCAATATTTCCTGAGCACCGGTGTCGGTGGCTTCAGTCCGCTGGGCCAGCGGCGCGGCGACACATTCGGGCTGGGCTGGTTTCTGGTGGGCACGAGTGACCAGTTCGGTCCGGTGCCCACGGCACTGTTCGGCCCGCGGAACGGCATGGGACTCGAATGGTTCTACAATATCCAGGCCACGCCCTGGCTGAATATCACGCCCGATCTACAGTGGCTCCGCCCGGGGCTGGGGGCGATTTCCACCGACAATGCTTTCGTGTACGGTGTTCGGGCGAACGCGACCTTTTGAGTCAGGGAGGCACGGCCGCGGTTTTCAACCCACGAGGAACGCCAGATGCTCCACGTCACAGCGCCATCACACGCGATCAGCGTGCATCGAACAGCCATGGCACTCGCGGGAGCAGTCCTTGCAGGACTCATCTGCGGCTCGGGTGTCGCCTCCGCGCAGGACACGTCGAAACCCAACATCGTCGTCATCTGGGGTGATGACGTCGGCTTCACGAATCTCAGCGTCTACAGCCGCGGCGTCATGGGATATCGGACGCCGAACATCGATCGCATCGGAAAGGAAGGTGCGATCTTCACCGACCATTACGCGCATCCCTCGTGCACCGCCGGTCGGGCGGCCTTCATCACCGGGATGTACCCCATCCGCACCGGCCTGACGAGCGTGGGCATGGTCGGTGGACCGGTGGGCATCCAGCCGCACGACGCCACGCTCGCGGAAGTGCTGAAGACGCAGGGCTACGCCACCGGCCAGTTCGGCAAGAACCATCTCGGCGACCGCAACGAGCACCTCCCCACACTCCACGGCTTCGACGAGTTCTTCGGCAACCTCTATCACCTCAACACCGAGGAGGAGCCGGAGGACGAGGACTACCCGACCGATCCGGAATTCAAGAAGCGGCACGGGCCGAGAGGTGTGCTGCACACCTGGGCCACCGACAGGGACGACCAGACCGTCGATCCCCGCTTCGGCAAGGTGGGCAAGCAGCGAATCGTCGACACCGGGCCTCTTACCCGCAAGCGGATGGAGACGGTCGACGAGGAGCTGGTGAAGGAGGGGATCGGCTTCATGAACAAGGCCCAGGCCGCCGGCAAGCCCTTCTTCGTCTGGTTCGCGACCACGCGGATGCACACCTTCACGCGGGTGCCCGAACGGTATCGCGACACGGTGAAGCAGCACACGAGCTACCACGACGACTACGGTGCCGGTGTGATCCAGCACGACGAGCACGTCGGCATGGTGCTGAAACGGCTCGAAGAGATGGGCATCGCCGACAACACCATCGTGATCTACTCGACCGACAACGGCGTCGAACACTCCACCTATCCGCACGGCGGCACGACCCCGTTCCGCTCGGAGAAGATGACGACGTGGGAGGGGGGCGTGCGGGTGCCGATGCTGGTCCGCTGGCCGGGCAGGATTCCCGCGGGTTCGGAGCTCAACGGCATCCAGAGCCACGAGGACGTGTTCACGACGTTGTCGGCCGCCGCGGGCGTTCCGGACATCCGGGAGCGGATCGCCAAGGGCGACGCGCTCGGCACCGGGGTCGAGCATCGAAACTACATCGACGGCGTCAACAATCTCGACTATTGGGCCGGCAAAACGCCGGAGTCGGCACGGGATGAGTACATCTACTACGCGGAGTCGCGGATCCAGGCCATCCGCATGAACCAGTGGAAGGCTCACCTTTTCACGCGCGACGGTTATTACGGCACCACGACGAAGCTCGACTTGCCTTGGCTCTTCAACGTGCGACAGGATCCCCACGAGAGTTACGACCAGGCCCCGGGCCCGCGGGCAACGCTCTCCCAGCAGAAGACGTATCTATTCAACGACATCATGGATCGCCTCGGGAGGCACATGGCGACGCTTCAGAAGTATCCTCCGAAGCAAAAAGGCTCGAGCCTCAGCATCGGAGACTGAAGCCGGGGCCGCGAGCCGCCGGCTGTCAGCGGCCGCCGGGTGCAGCCCCCGATATCTCGGCCTTCGTCACAGCCCTCGACGCCAGACGCTCAAAACCGGGCTGTTCATGACGTTCGCCTGGTGCGCCCACCTCAAGGACATGAGCGGCCGGCCGTAGTTCATCGCATCCCTCGTCAGCTGGGGCGTGGCGCTCGCCGAGTACCTCCTGCAGGTCCCCGCGAACCGGATCGGCTACACGACGATGAACCTCGGGCAGTTGAAGATCCTGCAGGAGGTGATCGCGCACTTCGTGCATTCGTCGGCACGCTGCTCGCATGCCTCCTCGCAGACCTCGCACATCTCCTCGGCCATCGCGGAATCGTATTCCAGAAGCGAGACGCATGTCCGGCACGTGTCGATGCAAGTCAGGCAGGCGCATCGGCCAAACAATTCGTGGCCCACTGCGCAATGACAATCATCCAACTGACACTGCCTGATGACCTCGCGAAGAAGGCGACTGATACGGATTGCACTTGATCCTCGCGCGGAGGGAGGCATCTCGTTGGCAGCCGAACCTGTGAGCCCAACCGGCTCGGGTCTGCCCACACCCTCTCGCGGGACGTTCGCCTTTGCCCGACCAATCCACCTGCGGCGGATCGGTGCCCGGCTTCGGCTCTCTGCATGTCCGCTGCGCTCCGGCATCCATGCCTGCGCTTGCTTCCATAGCCCC
>CAIXGY010000059.1 GCA_903919035.1 uncultured Planctomycetaceae bacterium
AACTCGATGCTGCCATCGCTTCGCAATCCGTGCTGCGCTCGGCCAGCAACGCCGGCTCCACGGCACGGGCATCCCCGACGCCTTGCCCGAGGCGAACGCCATGCGTCCCGTCGTTCATCCCGCCCGGTGGGCGAAAGCCTCCGTCGCTGTGGATCCATGGCTGCACGCGGTGCGAATTGGCCAGTCCATGGGGGCCATGGCTTCGAGGCCGCTCCGGCGTCCGACCGCCCGGTGGGCGAAAGCCTCCGTCGCTGTGGATCCATGGCTGCACGCGGTGCGATGTGGCCAGTCCATGGGGGCCATGGATCCAAGGCTCCTCCGGCTTTCGCCCACCGGGCTGCTCGTGTGGACATCCACGGCGGGCGTTCCGGATCGCTCCGAGAGGGGTCGCTTCAGCCCGTCAGCCGAGCCGCGCGCCCGCGGCGAGCGGGCTGCCGCGCAGGAACTCGGCGGCCGACATCTCGCGGCGGCCCTCCGGCACGAGCCGCAGGATCTCGAGCGCCGTCGTGTCGCCACAGGCCACGATCAGCGTTCCGTCGGCAGTGCTCGTTACCGTGCCAGGCGTGAACGCGGTAGCGGTGGGGGCGACCTGCACGTCCGCCAGCACAAGCCGCTGCCGCACACCGTCGGCCCGCGTGAAGAACGTCGTCGCCCGCGGCCACGGATCGAGCGCCCGCCGCTGCCGCTCGATCCGCGCCGCGGGCCACGTCCAGTCGACGATGCCGTCGGCCTTCGCCAGCCGCGGAGCCCGCGTGGCGCGGGAATCGTCCTGCGGTATGCCGACCGACCCGATCGGGACGCCGGCCGCGACGGCCGCCTGCAGCCGCTCGATCGCCTCGATCACCGCACCAACACCGAGATCCGCCAGCCGCGTCTCCAGCTCGGCCGCCGTCTCGCGCGTGCCGATGGGCGTGGATCGCGCGACGATCACGCGTCCAGCGTCGAGCGCCGGTGTCATGTGGATCACGCTCACGCCGGCCAGTGGATCGCCCTCCAGGATCGTCCACTGCACCGGCGCCGCGCCGCGGTGCCGCGGCAGGAGCGAGCCGTGCAGGTTGATCCCGCCGAGCGGCGCCGCCGCGAGCAGCGCGGGCGCGAGAATCTGTCCATAGTCGCAGACCACGAGTAGATCGGGAGCCAGCGCCGCGATCACGGCCGTCGCCGCGGGATCGTTCACCCGCTCCGGGTCGAGAATCGGCAGGCCGGCGGCGACGGCCGCCTCGCGCATGGGATTCGATGGTGGCCGGCGGCCCGGCGGCGCGTGGTCGGGCCGGGTCACGACGGCAGCGATCGCGTGTGGCGACGCGACCAGCGCCCGAAACATCGGGACGGCGAACGGTCCCGTGCCCATCACCACGATCCGCAACCGGCCGGGGCTCACGCCTCGCACCGCGCGGCCTCGAGCCGGTCGAGTTCGGCGACGAGCGCGGCGTCACCGGGCATCTCGCCGCGGGCCTGCTTCCCGGCATGCACCTCGTGGAAACTCTCGAGCGCCCGCCGCACCGCGAGGGCGGCGGCATCGGGAAGCCGGTCCGTGAACAATCGGCCCTCGAGATGGTCGAACTCGTGCTGCACCACGCGGGAGAGCAGGCCGTCGAGGTCGAGATGGATCGCGTCGCCGTCCAGCGACCAGGCATCGACGACGATGCGCTCGGGACGGCGGACGTCCATCCGCACGCCCGGGAGGCTGAGGCAGCCCTCCTCCTGCACGGCCGTCCCGCGTGGTCGCGACAGCACCGGATTCACGAACACGAGTTCCTCGCCCGCCCCGCGCTCGCCGGCGACGTTGCAGACGAACATCCGGTAGGGCAACGCCACCTGATTGGCGGCGAGGCCCACGCCCTGCGCCTCGTACATGATGTCGAACATCCGGGCCGCCGCGGCCCGGACGGCGTCGTCGATCCGCACCAGTGGACGAGCCCGCCGGCGAAGGGCAGGGTGGGGATATTCGACGAGCGCGAGCGGCCCGATGGCGGCGTCGACGGACGACGAGGAGGAAGGCATGGCGATCCTGCGGGACTGGTGCCGGCTGGAGTATCGGCCCGACACCCGCATGATACCGGGAATCGGCTCGACGACCGCGGCCGGGGTACGATCATCGGGCATGAGCGGATCTTTCGAGCCCGACGAGAGCGACCCGCCGGGCGGAGGCGGTCAGCCGCCCTGGTTCGCGCCTCCACTCTGGCTCGCCACGGGCGGCGGCATCGGCCGAGCGCCTCGCGCGCCAGGAACGGCCGGGTCCGTGGTCGGGATCCTGCTCTCGCTGGCGACCGGGGCGGTGGCCGAGTGGACCGCGGGGCTCGGGGCATCCGCCGCTCTGCAGGGCATCGTCGAAGCCTGCGTGATCGTGATGATCTGCCTTGCCGGAGTGCCGATCTGCACCCGCGCGGCCGCGTTGCTCGGGCGTGGCAAGGATCCGGGAGCGATCGTTTTCGACGAACTCGCGGCCGTGCCGCTCGTGCTGCTGCCGATTCCGCCGGCGACCCGATCGATCGCGTGCCTCCTCTCGGCCTTCGTCCTCTTCCGCATCTTCGACATCGCGAAGCCGCTTCCGTGCCGGAGGCTGGAGCGGCTGCCCGCCGGTTGGGGCATCATGGCCGACGATTGGGCCGCGGCGGCCTGGGCGGCGGCCGCCCTCGCGCTCATGCGTGCGGCCGGCCTGGTGTAGCCGACGATGCGCGTGCTCCTGATCGACCACGGCTGCTGCGACCATCCCCACACCCGCGTGCATGCGTTGCGCGACGGCCTCGAGCCGCTCGGCATCGCCGCGGCGGTGTGCGGGCCATCGACGATTCCGGGTCTGGAACAGCAGGCCCCCGGGATACACGGGATCCACCTCCACGACATCGCCGCCGCATCGCGGCCGTTCCTGACGGCGGTTCGTGACGGTTCGGCCGACGCGCTGCTCGCCGCGGTCGCCGGCGTGCCGGCGCGCCTGCTGGGGCTCGTGCGCGAGACCGCGCGGCAGATGATCGCCGAGGCCGCCGACGCCCTATTCCCCGACGCCATCTTCGTGCTCCATGCGGGCATCCTCACCGACCTCGCCGTCGAGACCGGCGCGCCGGTGGTCGTGCACGTCTCGGCCGCCGACCTCGCGGCCGCCGCGTCGCGGCCGTCGCTGAGGCGGCTGGTGACCGCGGCGATCGGCTCGAGCGAGGTCGTCGTGGCCGCCGATGACTCGGTCGCCGCGACGCTCCGCGAGTCCTGGCTCGGATCCGACGCCGAGGCCGCCCGACGCCTCGAGGTCTGGCCGGCAGATTCCTCCAGCGGTGGTCGCGTCGCCGCCGCCTGCCGCATCGCGTTGGCTCGCCGCCGCGGCGAGTGAGTCCGCCGCCGACCGCATACACTGTCGGCCCCATGTTCCACCGCAGCGAGGTCCGCATGCCACGCACCCCGAAGACCGCCGTCCCACGCAGCCGATCGGTCGCCGCCGCCGGCCCCGATCTCACCCGGGCGCGGGCGATCGTGCTCGACCTGCTGGCGATTCCCGGCGTGTCGGGACGGGAGAAGGCTGTCGCGGATCGCATCGTGAAGTGGCTCCGCGAGGCCGGGTGTGCGGCGTCGGCGATCGCGTTCGACAAGGCGCATCAGAAGACTCCACTCGGTGGTGAAGTCGGCAACCTGATCGTGAAGCTGCCGGGCACGGTCCCGGGGCCGCGCCGGCTGCTGATGGCCCACATGGACACGGTGCCCGTGTGCGTCGGCGCGAAGCCCGTCGTGTCGGGGGGCCATGTGAAGAGCGCCGACCCCAAGACCGGGCTCGGCGGCGACGATCGCGCAGGCTGCGCCGTCGTGCTCGCGACCGCGGTCGAGATCCTGCGCCGCGGCCTGCCCCATCCGCCGCTCACCCTGCTGTTCGGCATCCAGGAGGAGGTCGGCCTGTTCGGAGCCCGCTACGTGAAGGCGGCCGACCTCGGCCGCCCGAAGTTGGCCTTCAACTTCGACGGCGGCGCGGTCGAGAAGATCACGATCGGCGCCACCGGCGGCTACCGCATGGACATCACGATCGAGGGGATTCCGTCCCACGCGGGCGTGGCTCCCGAGAAGGGTGTGTCGGCGATCGCGATCGCGGCACTGGCGATCGCCGACCTCGTTGACCACGGCTGGCATGGCCTCGTGGAGAAGGACGGCAAGCGCGGAACGAGCAACGTGGGCGTGATCCAGGCGGGCGCCGCGACCAACGTCGTGGCCGAGTCGGCCACGCTCCGGGCCGAGGCCCGCGGTCACGACCCGGCGTTCCGGGGGCGGATCGTGAAGGCGATCGAGAAGGCGTTCGCCGACGCGGTGAAGCGGGTGACGGCCGCGGATGGCCGCCGCGGAAAGGTGACCGTGACCGGCCGGCTCGATTACGAGGCCTTCCGGCTCGCCGCCGACGAGCCCTGCGTGGAGGAGGCGTGTGCGGCCGTCCGCAGTCTCGGCCTCGTGCCCCGGCTCGACGTCAGCAACGGCGGGCTCGACGCCAACTGGATGGCGGCCAACGGCGTGCCGACCGTGACGCTCGGCTGCGGGCAAATGGAGATTCACACCACGCAGGAGCGGCTCGATCTGCGGGCCTTCGATGACGCGTGCCGCGCGGCGCTGCGGCTGGCGACGGGGGTGTGACGCGGAGCCACGAGGGTCGACCGGTGAGCCATCTTGTCCGCAGCCGGTCCGTGCGCCCAACCGGCTCGGGTCTGCCCACACCCTCTCACCGGACGCGCGCTGCGCTCATCCTGAGCTTCGCTCGATCGGAGACGGCTGCGCTCCGGCTTCGTGCCTGCGCTTGCCGGTCTACGCCGTCTCGAGGGGCTGGGCAGACCCTATCCTTCCTCGCTTTCTTGGGGCAAGGCG
>CAIXGY010000060.1 GCA_903919035.1 uncultured Planctomycetaceae bacterium
ACGACGAGTCGGCCGCGGCCGGCGAGCGTCACGGTTCGTTGCCGTGTGGAGAGCAACCGACCCACGTCCTGGACCAGCGGCGTGCGTTGGCCGAGGAGGCCGGCCTGGAGCTTGGTGCGCAGCACGTCCACGGCGGCGTCGAGCCGTGGCTTCCAGATGGCGGCCGGCCACAGGGACAGGCAGCCCGCCCGCTCCTTGGCCAGCAGCACGTCGGGGCCGGACGCGAGCAGCGGCTCGAGCAATTCGGTGGGCAAGGCGAGACGGAAGCGATCGTCGAGCGCCCGCACGAACTCTCCGAGGAGTAGATCGTCGGCGACGTTCATGGATCGGCGCGAGTGCGACGCTCACAAGCCCGCCTCCGCGGGGAACACACGGCCCGGAAGTCGGAGCCGAGGCAGTCCATTTATGGGCATAAAACCCACAAAAAATCATGTAATTGATTTTTTATGGGCTGCAAACCCACGGACAGGCAGTTTATCCGGGGCGGCGAAACCTGCAAGCCGGGCGTCCCGACTACCGCATGGGAGAAGCGGTTTCGTCTGCGGCGAGCTCTTTTTTGTAGGCCTTCTGGGCCGCCGCCTCGCGGGAGAGCTTGAATTCCGGGCCGGCCGGGAAGTACTGGACGTCGTCCTGCAGGTAGTAGGCGCTCGGCAGCGTCTGCCCGCCGACGTCGACCTGGCAGCCCGTCAGGCCCGGGGCCACGACCGCCGCTGCCACCAGGATCAGGCTCGACGTGATGCTGCGACGCATGGCGGGCTCCCGGTTCATGGCTCCGAACTTCTCGACTCTCCGGGTATCGACCGCTGCGACCCGCAAACTTTGACCGACCGTCACCGACGGCCCCGTCCCTTGCCTGGTCTGCCGCCGCAGGGTCCGGGCTTGCCCACTTTCCAACCCCCGGGCCGCTGGAGTCGGCTCGCGACGTCCCGGTGTACAACCACCGTCATGAACGTCACGACGCGCCGGCGAGGGATTCCAGCCACGCTTTTCATGGCCGTGTCCACATGCGTCGCCGCCGCACAGCAGGTCGTGGTTCCTCCGACGTTCGGCGTGCCCGCCAGCGCCGGTCCGAAACCATCGCCCACGTACGACGCGGCCTGGCGGGCGCTTGCGGAGGGCAACTTCTCCGGCGGCCTCGAACTCGCGATGGATGAATACCGCGGCTGCACCAGGATCGGGAACCAGCGGTGGATCGATTCGATCGCCGGCGCGACCGTCGTCGGCGAATGCCACTACGAGCGGGGTGAATACGCCCAGGCCGTCGCCGCCTACGACGAGGCGCTCGCGTTGGCGGCGCAGCAACCCGGCTGGCTGTTGGCGGTCCAGTTTCCTCCGCAGCACCTGCGGCCCGCCGCGGGTCGCAGGGCCGCCACGTGGGGCCGCAGCGACCGTGGCACCGCACCCGCCGCCATTCCCGACGAGATGCCCATCCGCCAGCAGGCGCCCGATCCGCAGCAGGTTCTGCAGAAGGGCGGCGCGCTCACCTCCACCTTCGACCAGCCGATCCGGCCGCAGGAGATCATGCGGTCACTCGTCATCGCGCTCTATCGGCGCGGTGAGATCCTCGGCCCACTGGGCCGGGAAGCGACTGCGATCGACGGAGTGGCCCGGGCGTTGGCCCGGCGGCCTGCGCCCCCGAACCACTACTCCCAAGCGTGGATCGACGTGGCCCTCGGCACGGCGCTGTGGGCCCAGGGGAAGTCCGACCAGGCCGGGCCGTTGCTCACCCGCGGGCTCACGGCCGGTCCGGGCCTCGATCACGGGCTGACGCCGTGGGGGCTCGTCGTGCTCGGAAGAATCTCGCTCGATGCCGATCGAGCGGCCGACGCCGCCCGGCAGTTCGAGGAGGCGGCCCTCGCGGCGGCCGCCGCCGGCGACGCGCGGGCGATCGAGGAGGCCTTTCGGCTGGCGTTCGCCGCCCACATGCTCGCGGGCACCCGCGGCGTGCCCGAGACGATCCGCGCGGCCGGCGATGCGGTGGGCGTCCGCGACGGTCTCGACGTGCTTCGCGCGCGGTTGCTCGCGATGCGGGCCGAGGCACTCGCGGCCGCGGGCGACGCGCGGGCCGCGAGCGCGGCGCTCGCGGACATCGATCCGCGGGTCCTCCGCGGCGAGCCGGGCCAGGCCACGGTCGGCGCGGAGGCGGCGTACGCCGCGGCGTTGGCCGCATTCACGGCCGGCGACCTCGAGGCGGGCGAGTCCCACCTCGAACGGGCGCTCGTCGTGGCCCGCGGCCGCAGCACGCCGCTCTTTCAGACCGCGCGGCTCGCCGAACTCGTCACCGCCGGGGCGAGCCTCTCCGATCGGCAGGCGGAGGAACTCTGCGCGCGATACCTCGGGCCGCCACAGCCGAGGGATTTCGGCGTCGATCCCCTGGGAACCCTGGCCGCCATCACGGCATCGCGGCAGCCGGCCTTCGAGGCCTGGATCGGCGTGGCCGCCCGCCGGGGAGCGGAGCGGGCCAACGACGCGGTGCTCGATCCTGTGGAGGCCGCCCGCCGCGATCGCTGGCTCTCCGCGCGGCCGCTCGGCGGCCGGCTCGTGGCGGCGGAGCGGCTGCTGGCGGCCGACCCTGACACGCTCGAGGCCGCGGACGCGGCGCGACGCGCGGGCATCGTGGCGCAGCGGCCGGACCTCGGCCCGTTGCTCGACACGGTGGCGAAACAGCGGACGGCGCTCGCCGCGGCGGCTCTGGCGGCCCGGCAGGGGCCGGCCGGCGTGGCTCCGCGCGGACCGGCGGGTGCGGCCGACGAGTGGGCGCGCTACGGCACTCGATCCGCGGAAATCGCGCGGCATGCGGCCCTGCTCGCTGCCGGCCGCGCCCCGCTCACGGTCGAATTTCCTCCGCTCATGCCCTCCGCCGAGATTCGGCGCCGTCTCCCCGAGCGCCATCTCATCCTGTCGTTCCACTGGACGACACGCGGGCTCTCGGGAGTGCTCGAATCGCGCGACCGATTCGTCGTCTGGGAGGTGCGACAGGCCGCGGGGCTGCCGGCCGAGATCGCGAGCCTCGCCCGGGGCCTCTGCCTGTTCGACCCCCAGGGTCCCGTTGGCACCGACAAACTCCGCGATTCGGACTGGCGCGGGCCGGCCGGCCGCATCGAGCGGATGGTGTTCGAGAATTCCCGGGTGGCCCTCGGCGAGGGCATCGACGAACTCGTGATCGTGCCCGACGGCTGGCTGTGGTACGTCCCCTTCGAGTTGTTGCCCGTCTCGTCCGCCCGCGGCGGCGCGGGCGACGCCGCACCGCGGCCACTCGGCGAGGTCTGCCGCATTCGCTACTGCCCCACGAGAAGCCTCGCCGTGGCGGCACTCCCCGCGCCGCGACCGCTCGGGCCGATCGGCATCCACGCGGGTCGGATCGTGCGGGGCGACGACCACGCCGCGGCGGCCGATGTTCTCGCCCGTCTCACCGCCCAGATGGATCGGGCCGTGCCAGTGTCGATGTCCGCGGCCGGGCCGCCGGCCGCGCTCGTGGCGTCGGTGTTCGACGCGTTGGCGGTATTCGACGAGTCCGGCGGCAACGGTGCCGCGGCGCTGCTGGTGCCGCCGGCGGCGGGCCGGGCGGCGCTCGCGTTCACCGACTGGGTGGCGCCGCCGACCAAGCGGCCGCAGGTCGTGCTGCTGCCGGGGCTCCAAACGGCGATCGCGGGTGGCCTCGAGGAGAAGTCCCTGCCGCCGCGGCCCGGCGACGACATCTTCATGCCGGTCACCGACCTGATCGCCGCCGGGGCGCGAACCGCCGTCGTGTCCCGCTGGCGCGTCGGTGGCGGCACCTGCGTCGACATCATGGGGGAATTCCTCCGCGAGGTGACGGCCGGCGACGTCGGGCAGCGGGAGTCCGCCTCCGCGCTCTGGCGGCGTGCGGTCGACATCGTCACGGCCGAGTGTCCGGATCCCGTCCGCGAGCCCCGACTGCGGCAGCAGGCAGACGCGGCGCTCGCCGACGCGAGCCACCCGTTTCTCTGGGCGGGCTACATGCTCATCGACTGTGGCACCGGCGCGATGCCGCCCGCGGCCGAAGCGCCGCCTGCGGGTGCGGGCCGATGAGCGATCTGCAGCTTCCCGCGCCGGCGTCCCTCGCGCTCCTCGCGGCCGCGAGCGTGGCCGCCGGGGCCGTGAATTCGGTCGCCGGCGGCGGCACGATCCTGACGTTCCCCGTCCTGGCCGCGATTCTCCCCGACGGTCCCGGCCGTGCCGTCGCCGCCAACGCGACGAGCACGATCGGCATTTGGCCCGGCGCGATCGCCTCCGCCTGGGCGTATCGCGGCGAGCGTGCCGGACTGCCGCCGTGGGCGCGGTGGCTCATGTTGCCCAGCATCGTCGGTGCGGCGGTGGGCGTGGCGCTCGTGCTCTGGCTGCCGCCGCGGTGGTTCGCCGCCGCGGTGCCGTGGCTGATCCTGCTCGCCGCGCTGCTGTTCGCGGCGCAACCGCGGCTCGCGAGACTCGTGCCGCCGGGGGGCGGGGGGGACAGCGTGGGGCGCGGCCGCCTCGCGGCTGCGGGGCTCGCGCAGTGCTGCGTCGCCATCTATGGCGGCTACTTCGGCGCCGGCATCGGCATCATCATGCTGGCGGTGTTGGGCCTCCTCGGTCTCGGGGACATCCACCGGCTCAACGGCGTGAAGAACGTTCTGGGCACGGCCATCAATGGCGTGGCCTCCGCCGTGTTCACGCTCGGTGCGGTCGCCGGCCGTCACGACGTCTCCTGGCCGTGCGTCGCCGTGATGGCCGCGGGCTCGGTGACCGGAGGGCTTCTGGGTTCGGCGTTCGCCCGGCGGCTCCCGGCTCCGGTCGTCCGCCGCGGCGTCGCCATCATCGGTTTCGCGCTCGCGGCCTATTATCTTTGGCGGCACAACCTGGGCTGAATCCGGAACCCGGCATGCTCGTGCGGACGAACGCGTTGACGAAGCGGTATGGCGGTTTCACCGCCCTCGACGGCTGCACGCTGGGAGTGCCGGCCGGCGAGACCTTCGGTCTGTTGGGGCCGAACGGCGCCGGCAAGACCACCCTGCTGCGGTTGCTCCTCGGCTATCTCAATCCCACGTCCGGCTCGGCGACCGTCGCCGGCTGCGACTCCGCGACCGATCCGCTGAGCGTGCGACGCCGCACGGCCTACCTGCCCGGCGAGGCCCGCCTCTTTCGCCGGATGACGGGCCACGGCGTGCTCGACTTCTTCGCCGCGCTGCGGCCCGACTGCCGGCGCGACTCGGCCGCCCGGGTGGCCGATCGACTCGGGCTCGACTGCAGCCGCCAGGTCGCCCGCATGAGCACGGGTATGCGGCAGAAGTTGGCCCTCGCGGCGGTGCTGGCCACCGAAACACCGCTCGTCATTCTCGACGAGCCCACGGCGAACCTCGATCCCACCGCCCGCGCCGAGGTGCTCGACCTCGTCCGCGAGGCGAAGGCCTCCGGCCGCACCGTGATGTTCTCCTCGCACGTGCTCTCGGAGGTCGAGGCGGTCTGCGACCGCGTCGTGATCCTCCGCGCCGGCCGGCTCGTCCACGACGAGCGGCTCGACCACATCCGGCGCGGCCATCGGATCGCGGCCCGATTCACCGGGGCGTTCGCCGGCGTGCCGCCCGCACTCGCCGATCGGGTGCGGGCGACCGCCGCCGCGGACGGTCGCGTCGTGCTGGAGGCGTCCGATTCGCTCGCGGGCCTGCTCGGCTGGTTGGCCACGCTGCCGGTCGAAGAAATTCAGGTCGAGCCGGTGGGGCTCGCCGCGGTGTACGACCGTTTCCACCGGCCGACCGTGGCCACGGAGGCGTGACGATGCGGTGGACCCAGGCCGTGTGGAACAGGGCGATCTGGAACCGCACGTGGGGCGACCAGCGGGGACTCGTGCTCGCACTCGCCACGCTGTGGGCCGCGTTTCCGTGGATCTACATCGGGCTCTCGGCGCAGATTCCGATGACCGACTTCCAGGTGCTGCTGCGGCTCATCCCGGAGGACTGGCAGCGGATCTCGGGCGTGCCGCTGGCCGACGTGGCCACACCCGCCGGCCGGGTGGCGCTCGCGTTCATCGATCCGGTGATCGTGCTTGCCGCGACCGTCTGGGGCATCACGCGCGGGAGCGACGCCGTCTCCGGCCAACTCGAACGGGGCACGATGGAAATGGTGCTCGCCGCTCCCGTGAGCCGCACGGCCGTGTTCGTCACCCAGGCGCTCGCGGTCACGGCGGGCGCGGCGGTGCTGTGCGGCATCCTCCTGGCGTCGGTCTGGACCGCGGTGGCCTACGGACCGTGGGCGGGCACGGTGGCGCCCGCGCGATTCGTGCCGGCCGTCGCCAACGTGTTCGGACTCATGGTGGGGCTCGCGGGCATCACGGCCGCCGTGTCCGCGGCCGACAGCCACCGGTGGCGGACGATCGCTATTCTTTGCGGCTTTTACGTAGTTTCCCTGCTCGCCAAACTCGTCGGCCGGCTGAGCGACACGTTCGGGTGGGTTGGTTGGCTGTCGATGTTCGGCGTGTACGAACCGCAGCGGCTGGTCGGCGGCACCGTGGCGGCGTGGACGATCCTGGCCACCTACGATGGCGTGCTGCTCGGCCTCGGCATCCTCGGGTACGCGGTCGGCGCGGTGATCTTCGCACGGCGCGACCTGCCGGCGCCGTTGTAAGCGGTCCCGGGGGTGTGGCACGATCCGGGCGGATGCAACATACTGACGCTCAATGCGTCGTCTCCCCGTGATTGTTCTGCACGCCACCGCGGTCGTCGTCGCGTTCGCCGCGACGACCGCCCATGTTCGCGCCGACGAGGCCGTCGCGCCGGCCGAACGGCCGGTGGTGGAGGGGGATCCGCCCGGCCAGGCGGACCTGGATGACGCCATCGAGGCCAAGCTGTCGGCCCGATCGCTCGACGACTACGCCCGCGTCCTCGAATTGGCCAAGCAGGCGATCGACAAGGGGCTCGACGAGCAGGGGCGGAGATTCGCCGACGAGCTCTACACGGGCACGCTCGTCGATCGAGCGGGCATGCTGGTCGATGTGATCTACAACGCGGCTGGCCGCGACGGGCAGTGGCCACGGATGCGGGCCTTCGCCCTGCGGGATCTCGACGAAATCGTGAAGCGTGCTCCCGACCTCGGTCAGGCGCAACTCATGATCGCGCGGCTGGAGGCCCTGCCGCAGGGCAATCGCGTCCGCGCCGGGGAGGCGGCCCGAAAGGCCCTCGAGCTGCTGGGCGACGACCAACTGCAGAAGGCCCGGGCCCACGTGGTGCTCGCGGGCATCGCCGACGAGGTAGACGAACGGCGCAAGCACTTCGACGCCGCGGTCGAACTGGCCCCCCGCGACGTCGAGGTGCGCCGGGCCCGGGGGCTGTTTCGCCTCGTGGAGGACGAGTTCGCCGGCGCCCGCGAGGATCTCGACGCCGCCGTCGCCGAGGCTCCCGACGACGCCGCGCTCCACGAGGCGCTGGGCATGGCATGTGCGATGTCCGAACGGTTGCCCGAGGCCAGACGGGCCTTCGATCGTGCGATCGAGCTCGCTCCCGACGCGCCCGGCCCGCTGCTCCAACGGGCGCGGCTCCTGGCCGTGGAGGATCAGCTGGCCGAATCGCTCGCGGACCTGGATCGTGCGATCCAGCTCGCACCCGGCGACGCCGGCGCCCGGCTCTTGCGGGCCCGAATCCGCCTCCAGGCGGACGACGAGGATGGGGCTCTGGCCGATGTCGAGTCGGTGCTCAGCGACGCTCCCGACAATCCGGCCGGTCTCGAGATGCGGGGTCTCCTGGCCGTCGGCCGGCAGGACATGGCCGCCGCGATCCGCGACTTCCGCCGCCTCGTCGCCCAGCGGCCCGACGACCCAACGCTCCTGGGCCAGCTCGGCATGCTCTACATCGCGGCCCACCAACCCCGGAAGGCGATCGAGCGGTTCAACCGGGCGCTCGAGGTGGACGACGAGCATTTCGCAAGCCGGCGCGGCCGGAGCGACGCCCAGATCTCGATCGGCAACCACGAGGCGGCCCTCGCCGATCTCGAGGTGGCCCTCACCCTCAAGCCGGACGACACGGGCGTGCTCAACAATCTCGCCTGGCTGCTGGCCACGTCGCCCGATGACGAGCTCCGTGATGGCGCCCGGGCGATCGAACTGGCAACCAAGGCCTGCGAGGCCACGGAGTGGAGGCAGGCGCACATCATCAGCACGCTCGCCGCCGGCTACGCGGAGCAGGGAGACTTCGACAACGCCAAAAAATACAGCCGGCAGGCCATCGAGACCGGCGGTGTGGACGAGGACACGACGCGGCAACTCGAGGCGGAACTCGAGAATTACGAGGCGGGCCGGCCGTGTCGGGAGCGTCAGGAGCTCGAAGACGTGCCGGCGGCCGGTGACGCAGGCCCCGAGGAGTCTCGGGACCTCTCGGCCGAGCCCGCGGATCCCGAGGCAGGCGAGCCGCGGAAGCCACGCCGGCCCTTCGACGACTGATCCGCTCGCTGCCGGATCTGCAGGCCACGCTGCGGCCCGGATACGATAGCGGCATGACTCGCCACGCATGCATCGTGTTGGGTGCGATTCTCGCGACGGCATCGGCGACGTTCGCCGTCCGCGCCGAGTCGAGGCCGCGGATGGAACAGCTCGTGCCCGAGCCCACCAGCGCGAGGCTTCCAACGCAGCGGGAACTCGTCGATGCCCGGGAGATCGTCGAGCGGCGTTTTGGCGACGTGCTGGCGAGTGCCGGCTCCGCCGCGGGAGCCACGGCGGCCGCAACCACCCTGCTCGAGGCGGCGGCATCGGAGGAGGATCGGGCCGTGAAGTGGCTCCTGCTCACCGAGGCCCGTCGGCTGGCCGCCGCTGCCGGCAATGCGACGGTGGTCGACCGCTCGATCGTGATGGCGGCCGCCGTCTATGAGTTCGACGCGGTGGCCGAGGAGCAGCGCACGCTCCGCGAGATTCCACTGCGGGCACTCGATCCGGCGCGGGCGGCGGCACTCGCCGAGGTCGCCGAGGGGCTTGCCGAGCGGGCCGATGCGGACGGTCGCCGTGATGCGGCCGTCGACGCCTGGCACTTGGCCATCCGCGGCTGGCAGCGGTCCGGCAACCGCGAGGCCGCCCGCCGGGCCGCACTGCGGCTCGGCGCCGTGGAGCCTCCGCCGGCCGGCCTTCCGTGACGCCGCCCGGTCAGCGGCCCGGGTAGTAGTGCGACATGTTCATGTAGGTCGACATGTGGCCGGTCACTCGGATTTGTTCGTTGACCTGGCGGGCCGTCGTGTCGCGTTGAATCTGCTGCACGCGGTTCTGCAGATTGTTGAGCTGCCGTCCCTGCTGCATCTGGGAGACGAACTGCCGCTCCTGCTCCTCGCGGGGCTGAATCAGCTGCTGGTAGACGAGAGGGTTGAAGCCACCCACCATGCCGCCCCCGGCCGTCATCCCACCGCCGCCACTCGTCGCGAGCATGGTGTAGGGACTCACCGAGGGCCTGCGGTACGTCTGGGAAAAGGGTGCGCTGTTCTGGGCGTGGGCCTCGGCTCCGCACCAGCCCGCGAACACCGCGGCGATCACCGGCATCCATCCGCTTCGAATTCGCATCGTCGGTCATCTCCAGCGGTCGGTCGCATCCAGATTCTACATCCACCGGGCCGCGTCGGCCACGGTCCGGTCGCCGTCGCGGCCGGCGGCGTTCACTCCGGCAACTCGTAGGTTTCGATCACGCGATCCATGAGGGCCCTGACGGCGGCCTTCGCGACGGGCTTGTCGGCGATCCATGCGGCGAACTCCTGGCCGTGGGCCGCGTAGGCGTCACGCAGGCAGTCCGGGGCCTCGGTGAGCATCCAGGCCCGGAACTCCAGCCACCGGGGATCGTCCTCGCCGTAGACCTCGCGAGCCACCCAGCAGAACCCGCCGCCGAAGAAGCTCGTGAACGGCGTCGTGTAGCTGCGGACGGTCTGCGAGCCGAGCAGGGCGAAGCCGAAGATTCGCTCGAAGGGGGCCGTGATCTTGCCGACCATGCTGTCGAAGGCGTACCACTGATCCTGGGCGATGAACACCCGGTCGCCTGGCATGATCTGATAGTTCGTCGAGGTCGAGGCGCCCTTCATGATGGCGTCGATGTCGACCGGCAGGATCTGGTCGCAGCCCACCGCCGACGGCGCGGGACGCGCGATCCACACGTCCTTGCTCGAGAGCCGCGACAGCCCGTTGATCTGGGCGATCGCGTCGAGCACGGTCTCGTTGCCGGTCACCGGGAAGCGGGCCACGTTGTCGCCGAAGCCGGCCCCCTCGGTGACGACGTAGTAGACCTTCGAGTTGTAGGAGAAGACGTCGACGCTCACGAGCGGCGCGTCGAGGAACTGGGCGAGGTGTTTCTCGATCGACGCCTTGGCCTCGTTGATCGTCATGCCGGTGACGTAGACCGAGCCGTAGGTGCCGAGGTTGATCGTGCCGTCGGGGCCCACGAGGTGCTCGCCGGCGATCTGCTGCTGGCCTGCGGCCTGGGCGAGGGTCAGCGACACCTGCGGCTCGCGCAGGATCCGCTTCAGGTGGCGGAAGACGCTGTCTTGGGCCTCCTCGAGCGACTGGTTCGCGACGAGCACCTTGCCATACGAGGGGCCGAGGTCGAGCATGCCGCCCGGCTCGACCACGTAGAGACCGTTGATCGGCTGCTCCAGCAGCGTGCCCTCGACGATGACCTGCAGGGTGTCGAACGACTGGATGCGGAACGGCGGCTTGGGGACCACCCGCAACGCATCGACGAGCAGGATGTCCGGCGGCTCGATCACGTAGGGGGGGAGCGTGACCTTGGCGAGCTCCTTGGCCGGCATTTTCGCGGGGTCGGTCGGGCAGGCGGCCTCTGACATGACCTCCTGGGTGGTGCTCCGCTGGGGACGGCCATAGATCTGGCATCCCGCCGTGGCGGCGATGACCAGGGGCAGCAGGATCGTGGCCGCCGCCGAGAGCCTCAACCGTCCGCCGATTTGTTCGCTGTTGCCGCCGTCCATGGCACACTCCGTGCGACCGGAAAAGTCGATTCCTTCGGAGTTATCGGCGCCGGCGGCCCGCAAACTTTTCCCGAACCGCCCGTTGGGCCCGGGAAACCCGAAAATCGCCGAAAATAACCGGCAGTCGGTGGGCGACACGGCCTCCGGAAGGTCGTAAACTTCCGGTACGCCGTCCATGCCCATCCTGCCCAAACATCGCGAATTCGTTCCGAGCGACCGGCGCGTCCAGGAGGCGCGGTTCGGCGGTCGGTACGCTCGGGTGGCAAGTCGTGTGGCCGGCTGGATTCCGGCAGCCCTGCGGCGAATGCTTGTGGTCGCGAACGACCTCGAAGGCCCGGATCGCTGATCTCTTGGACATGGAACCGTCGGCAGGTCTTCCCCGGATGCCCACCCGACTCGCCACTGCCGTCGCCGCGAGGGCCGCTGCCTGGTGGGAGGCGCGGCGGCCCACCCGCGAGTCCATCGTCGTCACGGGCCTCCTGGCCCTGATCTTCGGGGCCACCTACCTCGCCGCCTACTACGTCCGGGCGGAGTTGCTCTTCAAGGCCTCCGACGCCCAGATCATCCAGCGCACCATCCTCTGGTTCGTGGGCGTCAAGATCTTGGTGTTCTATTCCCGTGGGCTTTGTCACCGGCCCTGGCGGGCCGCGCGGTTCGCCGACCTCAACCGCCTGCTGCGGGCCGCCACGGGCTGCCTGCTCGTGTTCGTGGCGATCAATTATTTCGGCGCCTACATCCCGGGCTGGATGGCGATACCCCGCGCCGTGCTCCTGCTCGATTGGGCATTCACGCTGCTGGGGGTGGGGGGCATGCAGGCGATCGCCCGCAGCGTGTACGAGGAGATCGTCCCGGTCACGGCCGCGGGTAATCAGAAGACCGTGCTCGTGATCGACGCCTCGCCCGCCGGCAGCGCGGTGGTCAGGTCGCTCGAGAGCATGGGGTCGGGAGCCTACTTCGTCGCCGGGCTCCTCGATGACGATCACGACCTGTACGGCACCAGGGTCGGACGGGCCCGCGTCATCGGCGGCATCGACTCGGCGGCCGCCTGTGCCCAACGGTTGCGGGCCGCGGCGATCATCGTGTGCGCGGGGCGGCTGTTCGGCACGCGACTGCGGGGCCTGTGCGACGCCTGTGCACCGCTGGGCATCCGCGTGCTGATCGCGGAGCACGCCCTGCCCGAGGTTTCACCCGGCGGAAAAGGCTGGAGCGTGTCACCCGTGACGATTCGGGACGTCGAACTCCGCGACCTGCTCTCCAGGCCCGAGGTCCGGCTCGACGACCAGGACGCCCAGGTGGCGCCGTTCATTGCCGGCAAGAACGTGCTGGTCACTGGCGCCGGCGGCTCGATCGGTGCCGAGATCTGCCGGCAGATCCTCCGCTTCGAGCCGACGAAACTTGTGCTCGTGGAGCGGTCGGAGTGTGCGCTGTTCGCGATCCACCAGGAGTTGTCGCGGCTTCCCGCCGCGGCTGGCGTCGAACTCGTGGCTGTGCTGTGCGACATCGCCACTGCCGATCGGGTCGAACGCGTCTTCACCGAGCACGCGCCCCGGGTCGTGATCCATGCCGCGGCTTTCAAGCACGTGCCGCTCATGGAGTCACACCCGGTGGAGGCGATCGAGAACAACGCACTCGCCACGGCCGCGCTCGCGGAAATCGCGGATGCCCATCGCGTCGAGGCATTCGTGGCCCTGTCCACCGACAAGGCCGTGCATCCGTCGAGCGTGATGGGGGCCACGAAACTCGTCGCCGAGCGATTCCTGCAGGCCTTCGGCGAAGGGTCGGCCACCCGGTTCGTCGCGGTGCGGTTCGGCAACGTGATCGGCTCGAGCGGCAGCGCCGTGCCGATCTTCGAGGAGCAACTGCGAAATCGACAGGCCATCACCGTGACGGATGAACGGGTCCGCCGTTCCTTCATGACGATCACCGAGGCGGCGCAACTCGTGCTCCTGGCCGGGGCCTTGCCGGGCCGCGGCGGCACCTGCGTGCTCGAGATGGGCGAACCCATCCGGATCGTGGAGCTGGTATCGAGCATCGCCTTCGTGATGAACGTGCCCCCGGAGCGGGTGCGGATCCGCTACTGCGGCCTGCGTCCCGGCGAAAAGCTCGATGAGGAGCTGTTCTACGAGGATGAGCGGCGGGAGCCCACGAGCCACCCCTTCGTGATCCGCGTGAGCCGGCCGGCCCGATCCCTCGAGGAAGTCCGGCAGTGGCTCGGCGAACTCAAGAGCGTCACCGCTGGCCCCGCCGAGGCCGCGTTCCACGCGATCATGGACATCACGGCCGCCGACTGTGCGGGCCTCGTGCCGGTCGCCCAGGAGCCGGCGTCCGCGCCGAGTTCCGACCGACCACTCGCGGAGCAGCCGGCATGAGCGGATCGGGCCACGTGCCGCCGCCGCCCGGCGGCTGGCGGATTCCGCTCGTCAGGCCCGACGTTCCCGCATTCGCCGACGTGGCGGGGGAGATCGAGGCCGCGGTCGCCGCCGGCATGCTCACGAAGGGGCCGGCGCTCGCGCGGCTGGAGGCCGAGGCCGCCCGATGGCTGGGGGTGCGGCAGGTCGTCGGCGTGGCGAATTGCACCGTTGGACTGGCGCTGGTGCTGAAATCGCTCGCGACGGTCCGCGGGCAGGCTGCGGGGGGGTGCGCGACCCCGGCCACGTGCCCGCTGCCCGCGCTGGCGCGGACGCCTGGTCCGGCGGGGCCGGCCGAGGTGATCGTGCCGAGCTTCATCTTTCTTGCGGCCCCGGCCGCGGTCGTGTGGGCCGGGATGCGGCCCGTGTTCGTCGACGTCGATCCCGAAACGTTCACCGTCGATCCCGCCGCGGTGGCCGCGGCGGTCACGCAGCGCACGGCCGCAATCCTGGCCTGCCACACGTTCGGCTGTCCGTGCGACATGCCGGCGCTCGAACGCATCTCGGCGGCGGCGGGCGTGCCGCTGGTGATCGATGCGGCCCACGGCCTCGGCTCGGCGGTCGGCGGCCGTCCGGTCGGCGCCGGCGGGCTGGCCCAGGTCTTCAGCCTCTCGCCCACGAAACTCGTCGTGTCGGGCGAGGGGGGGCTGATCGCCACCTCCTGCGACTGCCTGGCTTCCGCGTTGCGGGTCGCCCGCGAGTATGGCAACGACGGCTCCTATGGCTGCGCCGTGCCCGGCCTGAATGCGCGGCTCCCAGAAGTGTCCGCGATCCTCGCCCGCGCCTCGCTCGCCCGGCTCGACGTCGTCGCCGAGCGGCGACGGGCGGCGGCCGCCGCCTACCGCGCGGCGCTCGACGTGCCCGGACTCGGCTTCCAGACGATCCCGACCGGCGCGACGAGTTCGTGGAAAGACTTCGTGATCTCGGTCGACGCGGAACGGTTCGGGATCGACCGTGACGTCCTGCGGGAGCGGCTCGCGGCGGCCGGCATCGAGACCCGGGCCTACTACTCACCGGCCGCCCACCAGATGGAGGCCTTCGCGGGCTTCGTGCAGCCTGGCCAACGCCTGCCGGTGACGGAGCGGCTCGCCGCCACGCTCGTGGCGCTGCCCATGGGCGTCCACGTCACGCCCGACGTGGCCAGGGCGGTGGCAGACGAGATTCGTGCGGCGGGGGGCGTCTCGCGGGTAGCATCGGATCGATCCGCATCCGTCGTTTGACGCCAGCCACGATGCCAGTTCCACCCGTCGCCGCGACCGAGCCCCTGTTTCCGTCCTTCGACGCGCTCGAGACGGTGATCTGGCCGTTGGTGGCGATCGCCGTGTTCGTCGCCACGGCCGTGCTGGTGGACATCATGATCGTGCTCGCCGCCCGGTGGCGGCTCGTCGACCTGCCCAACCGGCGCAGCGCGCACGCGCTGCCCACCGCCCGCGGCGGTGGCGTGGCGATCGTGGCGCTCACCACGCTGGCGGCGATTGCCGTTGTGTTGCGGTGGCCGCCCGACGCGGTGACGGTCGTGTGTGGGGTCTGCCTGCCCTGCCTGGCGATCGCCGGCGTCGGCATCGTCGACGACATGCGGCCGCTCGACGCGAAGCTTCGCCTGGTGATCCAGTTGGCCGTGGCTGCGAGCATGACCGCGATCCTCGGACCGATCGACGTGATCTCGATCCCGGGCCTGCCGACGGTCGAACTCGGCTGGATGGGTTGGCCGATCACGATGCTGTGGATCGTCGGGATGACCAACGCCTTCAATTTCATGGATGGATCCGATGGCATGGCCGCCTCCCTGGCCGTCGTGGCGGGCGGCGGCCTGGCCGTGGTCGGGCTCGTCACCGGCTGCAACATGCCGCTCTTGCTCGCGGCCTTCGCGGCGGCGGCGGCCGGCGGGTTTCTCGTGTTCAACTGGCAGCCGGCCCGCGTGTTCATGGGAGACGTCGGCAGCGCGTTCCTCGGCACCTGGCTGGCGGCCATCCCGCTGGTGTTTCCGGAGTCGCGGCGGCCGACGGTGCTCCTGCCCGCGGTGCTCTGCCTCTGGCCCGCCATATTCGACCCGTTCGTGACCGTGATTCGCCGCATCGCCGCCGGCGCCAACCCGCTCGTGCCCCACCGCGAATTTTTCTTCCATCGGCTGGTCCGCAGCGGCGTGTCGCACGCGGCTGTGGCCCTGCTCTACGCCAGCCTGGCGGCCGCCGGTGCCGTGGCGGCCGTCGCCGTGCTCGTGCCCGAGGCGCCGCCGGCCGTGCGGATGTGGGCCCCGCTCGTGGCGGTCGTGCTCGCGGGCTGGCTGGCCTGGTTTGCGGAACGCACCTTCGCCCGCTCGGCTGCCGCCGTGGCGGCCCGCACTCCGCCGCCCGCCGCGACGTCCCCGACAGAGTGAGACCGCGAGGCCCGGCATGCCCTCCGCCACCCAGGACGCCCACGCCGCCCCGGCCGGCATGGTGCCCGCGGCTCCGGACGGTCTCTATGCCACCGTCCTGAAGCGCGGATTCGACGCCGTCGCGGGGTCGGTCCTCGTCATCGCACTCCTGCCGGCCATGGTCGTGGTGTGGCTGGCCGTGCGGGTCGCGTTGGGCAGGCCAGTGTTGTATCGGGACACCCGCGCCGGGTTCCGCGGTCGCGCCATTCGGATCGCGAAGTTTCGCTCCATGCGGGAGGCCGGCGGCACCGATGGTCGGCCGTTGCCCGATGCCGAGCGCCTCGGAGCCTTCGGGCGCTTCCTGCGCCGCACGAGCCTCGATGAACTGCCGCAGTTGTTCAGCGTCGTCGTCGGCGACATGAGCCTCGTGGGCCCGCGGCCGCTGCCGGAGCGCTATGTGTCCCGCTACTCGCCCCGGCAGGCGGCGCGTCTGCTCACGAGGCCGGGCCTGACGGGCTGGGCGCAGATCCACGGGCGAAACGCGGTAGCCTGGCCCGAGCGGCTCGAATACGATGCTCGGTACGTGGAGATGCTCGGCAGGCCGGCGGCGGCGCTCGTGGATCTGTGGATTCTGGTGGCCACGATCTTCCAGGTCGTCGGTCAGGCGTTCACGGGGCGCGGCGTGGCCGCACCCGGATCCGCGACGATGGACGAGTTCCTGCCCGAGATCGAGCCGGGCACATCACGGGAGCGATCGTGAAGCCTTCCGTCAGCGAAGTGGTGTCCGAGGCGATCCACAGCGTGCTCCGCGACACGGGCCGCGCCGCGGGGGCGATCGAGCCCGGCATGCGGCTCGCGGGTGACGTGGGCCTCGACTCGCTCGACCTCGCCCAGACCATCGTGCTGCTCGAGCGGTCGCTCGGCATCGATCCGTTTCGGTCGGCCAATCCGGCGACGCCGCGGCCGACACTCCGCACCGTGTCCGATCTCGTCGCCGTCTACGAAGCCGCGCTCTCCAAGCCATGAACACGACCCTCGAAACCCTCGTGCAAGACGTTGCCGACGCCCTCGCCACCGAGCGGCTGGCCTTCGCCATCGGCGAGATCGCCCGGCAGTTCCCGGATCGCGTCGCGATCGTCGCCGCAGCCGGCGGTGACGCCCGGCGGGCCATCGACTACGGTACGCTCGCCGGGGCGATCGACGCGCTCGAGCGGGCACTGGCCGCGGCCCGTCCCGTGGGCGTGGTCGCGAAGGCCGCGCGGCCGGAATCGCTCGTCGTGATCGCCGCGGCCTGCGGACGGCAGCGCGTGCCGCTGGCATTCGTGACGGCCGACTCGGCGTTTTTGATCGCCGAACTCCACGGCTGGGTCGCGGTCGACGACTCGCTCACGTTGCCCGCCACGATCCCGGCCCGTCGCGAACTCGATTCCGTGCCGCCGCCGGTCATGGTGGCGACGTCGGGCACGAGCGGTCCACCGAAACTCGTGGATCATGCGTGGGACTCGGCCCTCGCCGCGGCCCGTCTCGCGGGCCAGTGGCACGGCCTCGGCTGGCTGCTCGTCTACGACGCCGCCCGGTGGGCCGGCATCCAGGTGTGGGCGCAGGCATTGCTCACGGGGGGGCGCCTGGTGGTGCCAGCCTCACGCGATCCTGACGTGGTTGCCCGGGCGATCGTCGATGAATCGGTGGCCATCCTGCCCGCCACGCCCACGCTCCTGCGGCGGCTCATCTCCTCGGCCGACCGGGCCGTGCTCGCGCGGGCGAAGGTCGAACGGATCACGCTCGGCGGGGAGGCGACCGACGCCGACCTCCTGCAGCAGGCTCACACGCTGTTTCCCGAGGCCAAGATCACGCAGGTCTACGCGACCACCGAACTCGGCGAGGTGTTTCGCGTGGCGGACGGGCGGCCGGGGTTCCCCGCGGCGTGGCTGGGCAAGGCCTTGCCGGGCGGCGTGCGGCTCTCGACCCGCCGCGACGGAGAGTTGCTCGTCCAGCTCTCGCGGGACACGGCGGAGGTGGCCACGGGCGACCTCGTGGAGCGGCGGGGCGACCGCTGCGAGTTCGTCGGACGGCGCACCGACGTGATCGTGGTCGGGGGTGCGAAGGCGTATCCGAAGCGGGTCGAGGAGATCCTCCGGGGAGTTCCGGGGATCCTCGAGGCCCGGGTCCGCGGGCTACCCAGCGCGATCACCGGCGAGTTGGTCGCGGCCGAAGTCGTGCTCGCCGACCCGCTGCCGGCGGGAGCGACGCCCGAGAGCGTCCGTGCCGCGGCCCTCGCCGCCTGCCGCGGGAATCTCGATCCGCATGCCGTCCCGCGGATTCTCGACATCGTGAAGCGGATCGCCACGACCACCGCCGGCAAGACGCCGCGGCACGCCAGCGCGGCATCGCAGCCGTGAGCCCTGTCGTGACCTCGATCGTGTCGGGCGGGTCGCGCGGCCTGGGGCTGGCGGCCGTGGAGGCGTTGCTCGCCCGAGGCGACGCGGTCGCCACCTTTTCGCGGACCGGCTCGCCCGCCATCGAGGCATTGGCGTCTCGCCATGCCGGCCGGCTCGTCCACGAACTGATCGACGCGGCCGATGCCGCCGCCGTGCGCGGCTTCGTGGCCCGAGTCGCGGACCGATTCGGCCGGATCGACCACTGCGTGGCGAACGCCGCGATCGCCCACGAGGGCGTGCTCGCCACCACGACCGACGCGGAGATCGACGCCCTGCTCGCCGTGAACCTCGCCGGCTCGATCGTGCTCGTCCGCGAGTGCGTCCGGCAGATGCTCGTGCAGCCGCGGGCCGACGCGACCGCGGTGGGCTCGCCCTCGGTCACGGTGATCTCGTCGATCGTGGCGAGCCGCGGCTCTCCCGGACTCACGGTGTACGCGGCCACGAAGGCGGGCCTCGAGGGGTTCGCGCGGAGCCTCGCCCGCGAACTCGGGCCCCGCGGGATCCGGGTGAACGCCGTTGCACCGGGCTTCCTGGAGACCGACCTGTCGGCCTCGCTGTCGCCGGACAACCGCAGCCGCATCGCCCGCCGGACGGCGCTCGGCCGCCTCGGCACGGCGGCCGACGTCGTGGGGGCGATCGACTTCCTCACGAGCCCGGCCGCCGCGTTCATCACGGCGCAGGTGCTCACCGTGGACGGCGGCACGTGAGCCCGATTCACGTCCCGGCGGGCTTGCCGATCGCGAACACGCGGAAGCCGATCTTTTCGAGGTCCGCCCGCGGCAGGATGTTGCGGCCGTCGAACACGAAGGCCGGCTTGTGCATGCCGGCGTGGATCGAGGGAAAATCGAGCGTCTTGAATTCGTCCCACTCGGTCAGCACGGCCAGCCCGTGGGCTCCCGCGGCGGCCTCCATGGCGCTCGTGGCCACGACGAGCCGGTCGTCGGTCTTGCCGGCCCCCAGGACGTCGCGGCGGATCTCGTCCGCGGGCACCTTCGGGTCGTAGACGACGACCGTCGCATTCTCCTCGAGCAGCCCCCGGACCACGGAAATCGCCGCCGACTCGCGGGTGTCGTTGGTGTCCTTCTTGAACGCGAAGCCGAGCACGGCGATCCGCTTGCCCGACACCGTGTTGAAGAGCGTGCTGACGATCTTGCGGCCGAAGCGGCCCTTCTGCCAATCGTTCATCTTCACCACGCTTTCCCAGTAGGCGGCCACCTCGGGCAGTCCGAAGTGCTCGCACAGGTAGACGAGGTTGAGGATGTCCTTCTGAAAGCACGAGCCGCCGAAGCCGACCGAGGCCTTGAGGAACTTCGGGCCGATCCGCGAGTCGCGACCGATGGCGTTGGCCACCTCGTCCACGTCGGCACCGGTGGCCTCGCAGAGGGCCGAGATCGAGTTGATCGACGAGATGCGTTGGGCCAGGAAGGCGTTGGCCACGAGCTTGGAGAGTTCGGACGACCAGAGGTTCGTGGTGATGATCCGCTCCCGCGGCACCCAGCGGGCGTAGACGCCCACGAGCTTGTCCATCGCCGCCTCGCCCTCGGGCGTCCGCTCGCCACCGATGAGGATGCGGTCCGGCTGGAGCAGGTCGGCGATGGCCGTGCCCTCGGCGAGGAACTCGGGGTTCGAGAGCACCTGGAACTGCCCGTGCTTGGAGTTCGACCGCAGGATCGTGTGCATCGCCTCGGCGGTCTTCACCGGGATGGTGCTCTTTTCGACGATGATCTTCGAGCCCTCGCTCACCTCCGCGATCATGCGGGCCGCGCTCTCGATGTAGCGGAGGTCGGCCGCCCGGCCGGCGCCGACGCCGTAGGTCTTCGTGGGCGTGCCCACGCAGACGAAGATGATGTCGCCGGCCCGGATGGCTGCCTCGACGTCGGTGCGAAAGTGAAGATTCCGGCCGCGGGCCGACTTCACGACCTCGTCGAGGCCGGGCTCGTAGACGGGCAGCCGGTCGGAGTTCCAGGCCGCGATCCGGGCGGCGTTGGGATCGACGACGGTGACCTCGATGTCGGGGCACTTGGCCGCGATCATCGCCATGGTGGGCCCGCCGACGTAGCCGGCACCGAGACAGGTGATTTTCATCGTCGATGTCCTTCCCGATCGGGACGGGGGCTGGCGAAAACCGGCATTATCCTCGTTGGTGCCGGCATCGGAAGTCACCCCCCGCGGCCCGCGGTTTCTGGTCGGGAACGGGGACGAAACGCCTATACTTCGCCCCGCCGCCCGGGTCTCCTGCCACTGCCGCCGCACATCGCCTCCCCATGAACTACCGCACGCTCCTCGTCACCGGCTCCTCGGGTCTCATCGGCAGCGAGGTCGCCCGGCACTTCGACGGCCTCGGCCTGCACATCCACGGCGTGGACAACAACCAGCGGGCCGTCTTCTTCGGGCCGCAGGGCGACACCCGCTGGAACCAGGAGCGGCTCGCCGCGACGCTCGCGTCATTCACCCACCATGAACTCGACATCCGCGACCGCGACGGTGTGCTGCGGCTGATCGACTCCGTCCGGCCCGATGCGATCGTCCACACCGCCGCCCAGCCCTCCCACGACCGGGCCGCAGCGATCCCCTTCGACGACTTCGACACCAATGCCGTCGGCACGCTCAATCTGCTGGAAGCCGTCCGTCGCTCCTGCCCCCGGTCGCCCTTCGTGCACATGAGCACGAACAAGGTGTATGGCGACGCCCCCAACGAGCTGCCCCTCGTGGAGCTCGAGACCCGCTGGGACTACGCCGACGCCGCCATGCACGACGGCATCCCGGAGACGTTTCGCATCGACGCGAGCAAGCATTCCCTGTTCGGCGCGTCGAAGGTGGCCGCGGACGTGATGGTGCAGGAGTACGGCCGCTACTTCGGCATGTCGACCTGCTGCCTGCGGGGCGGCTGCCTCACCGGCCCGGCGCACTCGGGCGTGGAACTCCACGGCTTCTTGAGCTATCTCGTGAAGTGCAACCTGGAGGGGCAGCCCTACACCGTCCACGGCTACCGGGGCAAGCAGGTCCGGGACAACATCCACGCCCACGACGTGGCCCGGTTCATCGAGCGCTTCCTGCTTCAGCCACGCAGTGGCGAGGTCTACAACCTCGGCGGCGGACGGGCCAACAGTTGCTCGATCCTGGAGGCCTTCGCCCGTGTCGAGGCGCTGACCGGCACGACGATGCGGTGGACCTACTCCGACAAGAATCGCGAGGGTGATCACATCTGCTACATCTCGAACCTCGCGAAGATGCGAGCGCACTATGCGGGATGGGACATCACGAAGAGCCTCGAAGACATCTTCACGGAGATCGTCGAGGGATGGCGGCGGCGATGAGGCTGCTCGTCACCGGAGCCTGTGGGTTCGTCGGCTCGACCCTCTGTCGCGAAGTGCGGGCCGCACGGCCCGACATCGAGGTGACCGGCCTCGACAATTTTCGCCGTGAGGGCAGCCGCTCCAACGTGGAGCCGTTGCGCCGGCTCGGAGTCGCCGTCACCGAGGGGGACATCCGTGATCCGGGCGACCTCGACGCCCTCCCGGCGGCGGACTGGGTGCTCGACTGCGCGGCCGAGCCGAGCGTGCTGGCCGGCGTGTCGGGGTCGGTGTCGTCGTTCGACGTGATGGACCACAACCTGATCGGCACGATCCGCATGCTGGAATACTGCAAGCGGCACGGTGCCGGCTTCATCCTCATGAGCACGAGTCGGGTCTATTCGATAGCCCCGCTGGCGGCCCTGGCGGTAGAGGTGGTCGATGGGGCGTATCGACCCACACGGTTCCGGTCCGACCTCGGGCTGACCGCGGCCGGCATCGACGAGCGATTTCCCACGGCGCCGCCCGCGTCGCTGTATGGCGTCTCGAAGCGTTGCTCGGAACTCGTGGCCCTGGAATATGCCGAGGCATTCGGGTTTCCGGTTTGGATCAACCGCTGCGGCGTGTTGGCCGGCGCCGGGCAGTTCGGCACGGCGGAGCAAGGCATCTTCTCCTTCTGGGTCCGCTCGTGGCTGGCCGGCCGTCCGCTGTCGTACATCGGCTTCGACGGCCGTGGTGCGCAGGTGCGCGACTGCCTCCACCCGCGGGATCTCGCCCCCGTGCTGCTGCGGCAGCTCGCCGGCAGCTCGCCGGCGGCCGCCGGCGATGGTCTCGACCCGCGGATCTGCAATTTCTCCGGTGGCGCGGCCAATGCGATGTCGCTCGCGCAGTTGAGCCGCTGGTGCACGGAGCGGATCGGCCCCGGCCACGTCGGGGCGGTGCCCCGGACGCGGCCCTTCGACCTGCCGTGGGTGGTCCTCGACTGCGGTCGGGCGGGGCGGCTCTGGGATTGGCGGCCGGCCACCGCCATCGATGCTATCCTCGACGAGATCCGCGTCGCGGCCACGTGAGCCGCCCGGCCGAGCCGCTGACCGCGATCTGCCATGAGTTCCGCCGCCTTCGCCACCGTGATCACCCGGGATCACCTGGCGCACGCCCGCGTGCTCGCCGAGCGGCTGGGCCGGTGCCACGACGAGCCGCTCTACGTCGTGTGCATCGACGACCTTCCGACGCACGTCGATGCCGCCGGCCTGCCGTTCCGCCTGGTCACGCTCGACGAGGTGCTGCCCCCCGACCGCAGGTCGATGACCTTCTACTACTCCGCGTTCGAGTTGTGCTGCGCCGTTCGTCCGCTGCTGCATCGCTGGCTGTTCCACAACACCGGACACGAACGCTGGCTGTACCTCGATGCCGACATCCTGCCCTGCGGATCGCTCGCAGACGCGTGGCACGAGCTGGAGTTCGCCAGCGTGCTGCTCACGCCCCACGCGCTCACCCCTCCCCCCGGCGGTCACGTCGAGCTGGAGACGATCAACCTCAAATACGGCATCTACAACGCCGGATTTGTGGGGATCCGGCGGTGCACCGAATCCGGGAGGTTCGTGGACTGGCTCGCGGACAGGCTCGCGACGCTCTGCTTCAGCGGCTGGCGGGACGTGTTCGTGGATCAGCTGTGGCTCAACTTCGCCCCCACGTATTTCGGGGGCGTGAAGGACTGGCGTCATCCGGGAGCCAACGTCGCCAACTGGAATTTTTATGAGCGCGGCCTGGGGCGGAGCGACGCCGGTTATACGGCCAACGGCCGGCCGCTCCTGTTCACGCACATGAGCAGTTGGAGTTACGAGTCACCGGCGACATGGGCGGAGGGCCGCCTCGTGGCCGCCGAGGCCGACCGGGTAATCCTCGCGGACATCGGCCGGAGCTACCGGGAGGCACTCGCCGCCGCGGAGCACGAGGTCTGCCGAACCTGGACGTATGGCTTCGCCACGTTTCGGGACGGCCGGCCGGTCTCGCGGCCGATGCGGCGCGGGTGGTATGAACGGTGCACGGCGGGCACCGCGCCGGCAGGCTCGCCATTCGACCACCCGGAGTGGTTTCGCGGTCCCCGCTACGTCGACTGGCGGCATTGCGTGCCGGCGTCCGTGAAGCGGTTCGTGCGCGGCATCGCGGGCGCCGGCTGACGGTCAGCCGATGACGTTGGCGGCCAATCGACGGAGCCTGTCACGGAAGCGGTCGAACGACAGGTGGTCGGCCACCCAGGCGCGGCCGGTCTCCCCCGCGGCCGAAAGCTGCGCGGGTGATGCCGCGGCGAATGCGCGGATCGCCGCCGTCGCAGTGGCCGACGACTCGTCGGGCAGGAGCCATCCACAGGGAAAATCGCCCCGCCCGCCCCGACCCACGTCGTGAGCCAGATCGTGTCCCGCCGAGACGATCGCCGGCAGGCCGTGGGCCATCGCCTCCGCAAATGCGTAGCCGAAGTTTTCCCGGTGGGACAGCGAGATGAAGCCGTCGGCGGCATGATAGGCGGCCGTCAGATCCCCGCCGGCCAACGATCCGATCACGTGGACGCGATCCGCGTCCTCGCGCGGCACCAGGGCCCGCAGCGCGGCCATCGTGACGCCCTCTTCCATGCCGACGACGACGAGGTGGCACTCGGGCACGGCGGCCCGCAGAAAGGCTTCGAGCATGAACGTCGGCCGCTTCATGGGATGCAGTCGGCCCACGAAGAGCAGTACGCGGTGCCCGTCCGGCACGCCCCATGAGCTGCGGCACGCGGCCCGAATCGCGGCGCCGTCGACCGCGGCCGGAAGCGGCACGGGCCAGTGGATCACCGTCAGCGCGGCAGGGGCCAGCCAGGCCGTTGCCTTCTCCGCCTCCCTGCCGGTCGCGGCGATGACGCGAGCCGCTCCGGCCAGGTAGCGGCGGCCATGATGCTCGAGCCAGGCACGCTTCGCGACCGGACGGGTGGCCAGTCCCCACGGGTCGAGGCAACCCTCCAGCACCGACACGTAGGGCCGTGCGTGCCGAGCACACCAGCCCGCGGCCCAGGGGGCATGGCCGCGAAACAGGGAATGCACCACCAGCAGGTCCGCCCCGGCCACGGCGCGGTCGGCTGCCGCGGACATCGCCGGGGTCACCCAATGGCACGACCGATTGAGCAGACGCGGCCTGCTCTCCACCCGCACGACGGGCATGGATGAGACCAGCGCCGAGCGATCCACCGCGCCGTCGTCGAACGACAAGACCCGGGATTCGAGCGCGGTGGCGAAATTTTCGACCGACCGATGGATGCCGCCATAGACAGGGTCATGGGTCAGGCAGACGTCCCAGACGTTCATGCAGTCGCCCCCCCGCGGGCTCTCACCCGTGCCGGCCGGCGGATGCGGTTCCGCAGATCGCAAGGATGCGGTCGGCCCACACCTCCTTCGCGTAGGGCGCGACGAGCGGCATGCCGCGCTGTCCGATCCACGACAGGTCTGCCTCGCGGTCGTGGATCCAGCGCAGGGCGGCGGCGAGGCCGGGGACGTCGCCCGGGCCCACGACCCGCCCGTTGAACCAGGACCGCACGAGTTCCACGGCGCTGCCGCACGCGCTGGTGCACACCACCGGCAGGCCGGCGGCCACGGCTTCGGCGATGACGAACGGCCACGGGTCGTAGTCGCTCGCGAGCACGAAGGCCCCGTGGTCGGCGAGCATCCGCGGCATCTCCGCGGGCTGCATGAAGCCCCGGTCGAGGAGGCCCTCCACGCCCGCAAGCAGGCCGGCGTCGGGCCCCATCCCACAGCAGGTGAGCCCCCACGGGTCGGCGACGCCGACGCGATAGCGGCGATAGGCGGCCACGAGCACGTCGATCCGTTTCTCGGGCGCGTAGCGGCCGACGTAGAGAAACCGCCGGGGATACTCGGTGCGTGCGGCTCTCGCGCGGGCCGCCTCGGCGCAGGCGGCCGTGTCGAGACCGATCAATCCCCGTTCGATGCACGACTCGGAAAATCCGAGATGGCGGGCGTACGCCGCCGAACGCTCGCCGGGCACGATGGCTCCCACGAACCGCCGCAGATAGCGCCGCAGGATCAGCGGGGCGAGCACTTTCCGCGGACTCCAGACCAACGGCATGTCGAACGCGAAGAACTTCGGCACGCCCGCGAGGGCGCTGCCCTCCGCCGCCGCCCGACACATCACGCTCCGCCAGCCCAGCACCACCGCGGCGTCGGGCCGGAGGGCGGCGATCTCGGCGTCGAAGGCCGCCGCATCGATCGGATCGTCGGCGTAGCGCAGCCGGCATTCGACTCCGGCCAGCACGTCGGAGGCGTCGTAGGCCGTGTCCGGTCGGCGCGGCAGTTCGAGGAACACCACGAGCCGCACGCCCGACCGGGCCGCGAGTTCGCGCCAGCAGGCCGCCATCGTGGCCGAGACGCCGGTCCAGAAGAAGACGAGGGTCACGCGTTCCGCTCCCACGACCACACGGTGCCGCCGATGGCGACACCGCCCGGAAACGCCTCGTCCACCGCCCGCGTCACGCCGAACCGCGGCACGCCATAGTCGTGTCCGCAGATGATCGGCACGCCCAGATCCCTCGCCCAGGCGATTTCGTCGCGGACCGGCCCGTAGGAATGGTCGGCGTCGAGGAACACGAGCGCCGGGACGGGGCCCCGATAGCCCTCTCGGAATGCCGCGCTGTCGGCGACCTCGAGGGTCACGTCGCCGGCGGCCAGTTCGGTGCACAGCACCTTGCGGACGAACGTCTCGTGCAGCGCCGGCGGCAGCCCGAAAGGATTCCAGCAGAAGTTGTCGACCGTGACGACACTCTGGCCGTCGCGGGCATGCGCGGCGATCAGGCGGGTCGTCAGCCCGAACAGCGTGCCGATCTCCACGATCGGGCCCGGGTGTGCGGTGGCCCTCCGCACCAGTTCGACGAGCCGCGCCTCGTCGGCCGCGTCGAGCGTGCCGATCCCGAACGCATCAGGGTTCTCGAGCAAGAGCAACTGCGTGGAGACGGCCAGGCGAACCTGCCGACGCCACTTGACTGCACGGCACAGTTGACGCCAACGGTGGGCGAGCATCATGCGGATCCGTCCCCCGGACCGGCCCCCGCCAGCACGCCCCGCAGGCCGCGGGCCAGGTGCAGGCAGGCCCCGAGGGGCCTCTGCAGACCCGGATGGCGGGCGATCCATCCGCAGGCGTGGGCCAGGCGGCCGAGGTGCAGATCGTCGAGCCCGAGTTCGCTCCAGAGTCGCGACACCGCCGGGAAGTTGCCCCAGTAGGCCCGTTGGAGCACGGCCGTCCGCAGTTGCCGCCTGGCGTAGGTGGCGAACGCGCCGCCGGGTTCACCGCCGTCTCCAGCGGCGATCCGCCCGCGGAGCTCGCGGGCCAGAAAGCGGTGGTAGTCGAGCACGTCGAACCGCTCCCGGTAGGGGCCGCGCCAGTACTCGATGAATTGGCCGGGCACCGCCACATCGTACTCCACGAGCGGTTCCGACGTGAGCACGACGGGCCCCGACAAGGCCAGCCTCGTGAGAAACAGATGATCCTCGCAGTGCGCGAGCCCGGCTGCGAAGCCCCCGATGGCCAGGGCTGCCTGCCGGGGCACGACCATGCCCGACGGATGCACGACATGGTCGCGACACCAGGCCCGAAAAAAATCCACTTCGCCCTCGACGGGCCGGGCGGGCTGGGGCCGCAGCAACTCG
>CAIXGY010000061.1 GCA_903919035.1 uncultured Planctomycetaceae bacterium
CAGCCAAGGTCAGCGGGGCTTGGGTCTTCGCCAAAACGCGAGTGCCTGTTCGGGCACTTTTCGAGAACCTCGAAGACGGCGCCACCATTGACGAATTCGTTGAGTGGTTTCCCGGAGTCACCCGAAAGCAGGTTGAGGCGGTGCTTGAGTTCGCGCCGACAATCCAAGACACTTGATGGAAACATGTACGGGTGTACGCCATGTTGAATCCTCCTGAGTCGACGGCCCCATGACCAACCAACTGATCCAGTCCGAACCCGGCCTGATGCTAGGAAAGCCGGTCGTTCGGGGAACTCGCATCACTGTCGAAATGATTCTGCGGAAACTCTCCTGCGGCGAATCCGTCGAGCAGATTCTCGCATCGCATCCAAGGCTCACCCGTGAAGCGGTCCTGGCGGCGCTTGAGTATGCCGCTGACGCCATGGGGCATGAGACAGTTCACTCCGTGGGCGATCGGGAGTCGGCATGAGATTCCTCGCCGATGAGGGCGTGGATGGAGCGATTATCGGTTCCATTCGTGGCGACGGACATGATGTCCGGTGGATGGCTGAGGAACTTGAAGGAGCGAGCGACGACATCATCCTTGAAGCGGCCGTGCAGGATGCACGGGTCTTGATCACCGAAGACAAGGATTTTGGTGAACTCGTCTATCGGCAGCGACTCCACCACCGCGGCGTTGTGCTCGTTCGCGTCGATGGCATTTCGAATGACAAAAAGGGCTGGATCGTCGCCCGTGCCATCCGAGAGCACGAGATAGAACTCCTTGGGGCTTTTACCGTGATTCAACACGGCACGATCCGGATCCGACGAGCATGACGATCTGACAAGACAGGAGCGCCTCTGGCCCCGCGCTCACGCGATGGCCAGAGTCGATCGGTTGGCCCGTGTCATGCGGCCTGATCTTGAGGCGCTCGCATGGCGATGCAGCTCATGAGCGGCATCCATGCTTCGGCTTGGCGACCGCCTTCATCAGTGCACTGAGTACCTCGGACGACATCGTGGTTCACGATCGCGAATCGTTGCTCGCAGCTCAATGCCCGTCACCGATGAGGGGTTGAAAGCGGGCGACAAGCCTGCCATCCAGCAACACCGTCTCGCGAAACATCGCCGCCGGGCGGACCCAGAGCCCCCGGTCGCCGTATTCCTGCCGGTAGACCACGAGCTCCTCGAGCGTCTCGCTGTGCCGGGCGACGCCGACGACGGTGTATTCGTTTCCCTTGTAGTGCCGGTAGCGGCCCGGCGTGATCTCGGCCATGTGTTGCCTCGCCCTCAAAAGTGATCGGATACTGCAGGTAGCCCTGCACCGCCTCGATCATGAAGAACATCCCGCGAACCGGAAAGCGCGACCGGCCCAAGACCGCGATCAAGGGAAAGCGGTACCGCTGCGCCACCTGCCACAAGCGGAGCCCGCGGCCAGTCAAGACGCCCGCACCGTGGTACTGCCCGCGGTGCGCGGCGGAGAAGGAGGAGAGGTTTCAGGGTATTGGCGTCACCGTGGATGCGGCGAGCCCGGCTCCATCTGGCGACACCCCTACCCCCGATTCATCCACGTGACCGAGAGCTGCAGCACCGTGGCGATCGAGACCCAGACGAAGTAGGGCACCTGCGCTGCGGCCACCCAGCGATAGTGCGGCCAGATGGCCAGCATCATCCAGAGGATCGTGCCCCAGACGACGAGGATGTCGACCGCCGCCAGTGGCAGGTTCCGCATGCCGAACTGAATCGGTGTGAACATGAGATTCGCCACGAGGTTGATGCCGAATGGCAGGGCCACGAGCAGCGGCAGCCGGCCCCGCCCAGCCTGCACGAACACGTAGCCGAAGCTCGCGATGATGACGGGATAGAGGATCTGCCAGATGAGGCCGATCGTCCGCGGCGCGGGCGTCCACGACGGCTTGGCGAGGCTCTGATACCACTCGATCCACGGAACGTCGGTCATCCGAGCCCCGCGCAGCCGCCCATGCCGCACTGCGGCCGGCCGCAGCCCTCGGCCGCAGCGGAGTTTCCACCGCCGCCGGCCACGTGGCCGCTGACCACACTCAAGAGTTTGGTGAGTTTGGTGCTCTGGCAGTGCGGGCATTCGGGCTTCTCGTCGCCGCGAATGAGCAACTCGACTTTTTGGCTGCACTTCTCACAGGAATATTCGTACAACGGCATCGGTTTCAGCTCCCTGGCAAGAGGAATGGATTTTACATGGACACGTTTGACGCCATCAACCAGCGGCGGGCAGTGAAGGCCTTTGATCCCACCCATCGATTCACCACCGCCGAGGAAACCAAACTCCTCGAGGCCGCGATCCTGTCACCGACGTCGTTCAACATGCAGAACTGGCGATTCGTGATCGTTCGCGACCCGCAACTGCGGAAGCTGATTCGGGCAGCCGCCGTCGATCAGGCGCAGGCGACGGATGCGTCGCTGCTCATCGTGCTCACCGCCGATCTCAAGGCGTGGAAGAAGTCGCCCGAGCGGTACTGGCGGAATGCCACGCCCGATGTCCAAAAACTCGTCACGGGCTGGATGGGACCGTTCTACGAAGGCAAGGAGCAGCTTCAGCGGGACGAGGCCATGCGGTCGTGCGGGATCGCGGGGCAGACGATCATGCTCGCGGCCAAGGCCATGGGCTACGACTCCTGCCCGATGATCGGCTTCGACCCAGCGAAGGTGGCCGAGCTCATCAACCTCCCGAGCGACCACGTGATTGGCTTCATGATCGCCGTCGGCAAGGCCGTGAAACCCGCCATGCCGAAGGGCGGCCAACTCGCCCTGTCGGAGGTGGTGGTCGAAAACCGGTTCGCGTGACGGGCCGTTGATCGCATGGGACGCTTGAGCCTGAAGGTGGTGCCGGGATCGTCGCGGGACGAGGTTGCGGGCTGGCTCGGCGACTCGCTCACAGTGAAGGTGAAGGCACCACCCGAGAAGTGCCGGGCCAACGAAGCCGTCGTCGCCCTACTGGCCGACCGCCGTGGAATCGACCCGTCGAACTTCGTCGTGGTGAGCGGCCACGGGTCGCCCGCGAAGGTCGTGGCCGTCGATGGCATGGACGACAAGGCGATCCGGGAGGCGTTTCCACGCGAGAAACCGGGAAAACCAGCGGTATGAGGAGCCGCGATCGGCGAGTTGCCCATCCGACAACACTTTTTGCCCGCCGGAACACTAATGGACATGTCGCAATATTCCGATATACTTAGGGGGCGGTGGCGGAGTCGCCGCCAGCCCCCTGAGGCATGCCGTCATGGTCGACACCAAGCGAAAGCCTGCCCGTCCGCCCAAGCTCACGAGCATCGAGAGCCTGTGTCAGGCGGCGGAGTGCCTCAAGACGCTTGCTCACCCCCACCGGCTCCGCATCGTGCAGATGCTGCTTAGCGGACGCTACACGGTCGGCGAGTTGGCCGAGGCCTGCGAAATCCCGAGCCACATGGCATCGGAACACCTGCGGCTGATGCAACGATGCGGCTTCCTCGATATGGCGAAGGAGGGACGGTGTGCCTACTACACGATCGCCGAGCCCCACCTCGCCAACATCATGGCCTGTATCGAGGCCCGCTTCGGCGGCCCGAAGTCGCCGCGAACCGGTGTGTCGGCCTAGGAGCACACCTGCTAACGTCCGAGCCCATTGTCCTTTAGCATGTATCGACAGATCGCGATACATTGATTCTTAAGTACCTTTCCTGACCTTTCGGAGGATGGTTTCATGATTGCCACGATTTCCCCGACGATGCTCGCTGATCTCCGCCGCAAGGGAGACAAGGTCACGCTCATCGACGTGCGCACGCCCGCCGAGTTCGGCGAGGTACACGTTGATTTCGCCCAAAACATTCCACTCGACCGGCTCGACCTACAGTCCGTGAAGGCGGTGGCCGGCGACGGGCCCGTGTACTTCGTCTGCAAGTCGGGCACCCGCAGTCAGAAGGCCTGCGAGAAACTGATCGGCGCCGGGCTCAAGGACGTGGTCAGCGTCGAAGGGGGTACGACGGCCTGTGAAGCCGCCGGTGTGCCGGTCATCCGCGGCCGCAAGGTGATGTCGCTCGAGCGGCAGGTGCGGATCGCGGCGGGGGCGCTCGTCGCCATCGGGGCGGCGCTGGCCGCCTTCGGCCCCGAGGCGCCGGTGAATTGGCAGGCGATCGGCGCGGGCCTGGCCGGCTTCGTCGGCTGCGGCCTCGTGTTCGCCGGAGTCACCGACACCTGTGGCATGGCGATGCTGATTGCGCGGATGCCGTGGAACCAGGCGTCTGGCGGCGGCTGCCGCACGGCCACCACCTGCTCGCGAGCCGTTCTGCTCGGGCTCGTGCTCGGGGCCATCTCCGGCACCGCGATCGCCGAGCACACGAAGGACTCGCTCGACGTCGTGAAGCAGGCAGTCGCGCAGCAGAAGGCGGTGATCATCGACGTGCGTGAGCCGGACGAATGGCAGGAGGGTCACCTCGCCGGTGCCGGCCTGCTTCCGTTGAGCGCGATCGAGCGCGGCGTGCCCCCGCAGGAGCTCGCGAAGATCCTGCCGAAAGACAGGATCATCTACTGCTACTGCCTCGCCGGCGGCCGCTGCATGGAAGCCGCCGACAGGCTCAAGCCCCTCGGGTACGACGTGCGGGCCTTGAAGCCCGGCTACCCGCAGCTCGTGAAGGCCGGCTTCCCGGCCGTCGTCGGCAAGTAACGAGCCGGTTCGCCACCCCCACCCCACCAGCGGAGACATCGCCATGAAGATCCAGCAGTATTACCTGTCGTGCCTGTCGCACGCGTCGTACATGATCACCGACGAGAAGACGAAGACGGCCGCGGTGGTCGATCCCCAGCGTGACATCGACCAATACCTCGCCGACGCCAAGGCCGGCGGGTACACGATCAAGCACGTCTTCCTGACGCACTTTCATGCCGACTTCATCGCCGGCCACATCGAGCTGCGCGACAAGGCCGGGGCGACGATCCACCTTGGCCGACGGGCGGACGCGGAGTTCTCGTGCGTGAAGATGCAGGATGGCGATGTGATCGAGTTCGGCGACGTGAGGCTCGAGATCATGGAGACGCCGGGGCATACGCCCGAGGGCATCTCGATCCTCGTCTACGACCTCGCGAAGAGCCGCACCGAGCCGCTGGCCGTGCTCACCGGAGACACGCTCTTCATCGGCGACGTGGGCCGGCCCGACCTCCTGGCGAGCATCGGCGTGACGGCCGACGAGCTAGCCGACATGCTCTACGAGAGCATCACGAACAAGCTCGTGAAGCTGCCCGATGCCACGCTCGTCTATCCGGCTCACGGGGCCGGCAGCATGTGCGGCAAGACCCTGTCGAAGGAGACCGTCTCCACGATCGGCGAGCAGAAGAGGTTCAACTACGCCCTCCAGCCGATGAGCCGCGAGGAGTTCAAGAAGATCGTCACGGCCGATCAGCCGGAGGCCCCCGACTACTTCGTCCATGACGCGATCCTGAACCGCAAGGAGCGGGCGTCGCTCGGCGCGGCGATGGAAAAGACACTCAAGCCCCTATCGCTTGATGAGGTACTGGCCCTCGGGAAATCGGGTGCGCAGCTCCTCGACGTGCGCGACGGCATCGACTTCGAAGGGGGACACCTGAAGGGAGCCCTCAACATTGCCTTGAACGGCAAGTACGCGACGTGGGCTGGGTCGATGCTCGCGCACGACAAGCCGATCGTGGTGATCGCGGAGGAAGGCGGGGAGGAGGAGGCCGTGATGCGGCTTGGCCGCATCGGCTTCGACAACGTCGCGGGCTACCTCGCCGGCGGCATGAGTGCCTTGGCGGTCCGCGACGATCTTGTGGAGCGGACGGAGCGGATCACGGCGATGGCCCTCGGCGAATGGCTCGCCGGGAAGCGGCCTGACGCCGGTGCGGCACCGATCGTCGTGGACGTGCGAAGCGAGGCGGAGCATGCGGGTGGCCACATCGCTGGCGCCTTGAACATCCCGCTCACGCATCTCGATGAGCGGATCAGTGAGATTCCGGCCGGCCGGCCCGTGGCCGTGCACTGTGAAGGAGGCTATCGCTCCGCGATCGCCGCGAGCCTGCTGCAGAAGCTCGGCCGCCGTGACGTGCACGACATGGTGGGCGGTTACAAGGCCTGGCTCGCAGCAAAGCTACCCACATGATCGCCCCCGTACTGGCTGCCATCGACGCCGTCGCGGCCACGAATCCCCCCACGTGGGCAGCGGCGGCATCGGTGGCGGCTGGGAGTCTCGTCGGTCTTTCGCTGGGGCTGACCGGCGGCGGCGGCGCGATCTTCGCCGTGCCGCTGCTCGTTTACTGGATCGGCGTCGATCCGCGGACGGCCGTGAGCATCTCGCTCGTCACCGTGGCGGCGACGGCGCTCGTCGGCGCAGTCGAGCGGTGGTGGTATGGCCAGGTCGAAGTCCGCACGGGGCTGCTCTTCGCGGCGGCGGGAATGCTGACCGCTCCGGCCGGCGGCTGGCTCGGCGGGCAGGTGCCGCCGCAGACACTCATGGCCACGTTTGCGGGGCTCATGCTGCTGATCGCCGCCAGGATGTGGCGCAAGGCATCGGATGACACCGAGCGGGCGGCCGCCGGCGTATTTGCGGCGGGAGTTGGCCCGACCTGTAGTCGCGATGCGGAGGGCCGGCTTCGGATGACCACGCGCTGCTTCGTGCTCCTCACGCTCGTGGGGCTCGTGGTCGGGCTGCTTTCCGGCCTGTTCGGCGTCGGGGGCGGATTCCTCATCGTGCCGGCGCTCGTCGCCTTCGCCACGATGGACGTCTTTCGTGCCATCGGGACGTCGCTCTTCGTGATGACACTTGTGGGGGCCGCGGCGGTGGCCGCCCAAGTGGCTGCGGGCCGCAGCATTCCGCTCGACATCGCCGGCAGCTTCGTGGGTGGCGGCGTGCCCGCCCTGTTCGTTGGCTCGTGGATCGGCCGCCAGATCCGCGGCCCAACGCTAGCCCGCGTCTTTGCCGTCGCGATCGTCCTCGTCGCTGCCTTCATCATCTACAAGAGCATGGCGCGTATTTGAGTTCGGCCCTTCCCTGTAACGCAGAGGAAAGCATCGATGATCCAATCGATCCACTCCGTCCGACGCACCGGCCTCGCCCTGGTCGTGGCGGTGGCATCGGTAGCGTCGTGCTTCGGCGCCGAGTCTGTTGTCGCTCCCGCCCTCCAGTTTCCGAAGATCGAAACATACGGTGGGGTCGTGGATCTTCCGTCGGCTGACGAACGGCCGCGGGCTGGTGGCAGAGTGGTCTTCGACACCACGGCCGCCGCACCGGCGGGTAAACCGAATCGGGGCCTCGAAAGTGCGGCCCGGCTGGTGAACATCTACGAACTGGAGGAGATGACGCCGGACCGGCCGAAGATCGCGGTGATCCTGCACTTCAACGCCACGGCGGCAGCGCTCAACGACATGGCCCATGCCAAGACGCCCGCCGGCGGTGTGAACCCAAATCGCGAACTGGTTGAAACGCTGCTGGCCAACGGGGTGGAGGTGTGGGTGTGCGGTCAGTCAGTGATTCGCAGCGGCCACGCCTTGGCCGACGTGCTCCCCGGCATCCGTGTCGCCCATTCGGCGATGATCTTCAACACGAACCGTCAGACCGACGGTTGGGCCACGCTCGCCGTGCATTGAACGGACGAACACCGTGATGAAACCGGGTTTGCTTCGCGGCATAGTGCTGGCGGCGTTGATTCATGCACCGCTCGCCTCCGCGCAGCAGTTCACCGAACTCGACACGGATCGAGACGCCTTCACGCCGGCGACCCGACCGGTTCCGGCCGGCGGTGTACTCATGGAGGCGTCGTATTCATTCATCGACAACCGCGGTACGCCGGCAACAAACAGCTTTCCAGAACTACTCATTCGCCTGGGAGCCACGGAGCGATTCGAGTGGCGCGTTGGCGTGAATTACGAATCTGGATCCGGAGGGAGTGTTGTGACAGCTGTTGAGGGAGGTGAGGGCGTCGCTGGAGACGCCCTCACTTCTGAGACAAGCGTCCTCTATGGCTTCAAGGCGCTCCTCACGGAGCAGGATGGACTGGTGCCGCGCAGCAGTGCGCTCGTCGAGGCATTTACGCCCCTCTCAGGCGAGGTCTGGGGCACGGAGCCCGCGATCACATACGTATTCGGCTGGGAGCTTGTCCACGAATGGCGGTTCGACGCGGCCATGCGCTATGTGCTCGCCGACAGCACTGAAGGGCTCTTCAACAAGTGGCTGCCCTCCGCCGTGCTTCGCATCCCGGTCACCGAACGGTGGGAGCTTCACGCCGAATGGTTTGGGAGCTGGAGCGACGGGCTCATGGACGAAAAAGTGCGGCCTTTCGTGGGCCCCGGCACGCACTTCATGATCGCCCCCAACCTCGAGATCGGCTGCCGCATGGGCTGGGGGCTCACGCAGGACGCTGCGTCATATTTCGTTGACTCCGGGCTGGGGTGGCGGTTCTGAATCGCACCACGCCTTCCCGGTGTCGCCGCCGATGTGTCGCATGCTCGCGGCAGTTTTCTCGGCCCAGATTTGCCGAGTTGTGGCTCCTGCACTCGTTTCATCAGCGAAAAGTGAATATCTGAGGGTGTTGTGAGGCGGAATAATACGGTCGCAGGGCAGGCCACCGACGTTGGTGTTCGTGTCTGTGCAGAGCTGCACGTCCTTCCTTGGAATCAAAGGGGGCATGATGAGACCGGTATTCCTCGTGGTCGTTCTCGGGGCGGTACTTGATGGTGGGGTTGTTCGAGCAGACGAGCCGCCAGCCGTCGTGAGCCGTGAAGAGTCTGCGCCCGCCCGTCCAGGCTATGGGCGAGACAGCGGCCGCTGGCAGTGGGATGACCCGAGGTTCAACGAGGATAGGAAATGGTTCCACTTCCTCTTGGACAATCGAGCGCGGATCAGGCGCACCATCGAGCAGCTTCCCAATGGCGTGGAGACCGTCACCGAATCCGACGATCCCGAGGTGGCGGCAGGCATACAGACGCATGTGGCGACCATGCACGTCCGTCTCAAAGAAGGGCGAGGAATCCACCTCCGCGATCCGCTTTTTCGGGAGGTCTTTCATCACGCCGATGAAATCCACATGCAGATCGAGGACATTGAAAATGGTGTCCGCGTCACCGAGACATCCGACGACCCGCATGTGGCGGCTCTCATCCAGGCTCACGCCCACGTCGTGAGTAAGTTCATCGAGCACGGGCATGACGAGGTGAGGAAGAATCATGCCACGCCACCAAGGCCCGAGCGCCCACAGCCGGGTCGTGCGGAGCACGAGTGATGCGGCAGTCCGCAGGAATGATCATGGACTGGCCGGGAGGCATGAACAGCGGAAAGGCTGGGGGTCCGCACGGAGCGGATACGCTATGTGCGTCGCCTCGAAAAGCATGCGGAGACCGTAGGAATGACCAATCGCGCTGAGCATTGGAATCAGATTTTCGCAAGCAAGACCGACAAGGAACTCGGCTGGTACGAAGGCGACGTCAGGCAGACGCTCGCTTTCCTCGATCGAATCCCTAGCGAGAAATCCAGGACGGTATTTTTGCCTGGGGCAGGCACGTCGTTGCTCGTCGATGAGTTACTGGCCCGCGATACCCGGCTCGTCCTCAACGATATCAGCAGAGAGGCGCTGGCAAGGCTGAAGGAGCGGATCGGTGCGCGGGGCATTGAGATCGAATGGCTTCACCAAGACATCTCGCAACCGTTGCCCGTTGGTGTGACGCAGGCCGATATCTGGATTGACCGAGCTGTCCTCCATTTCCTGCTGACGGAGCCGGAGATCGACGGCTACTTCGGGAACGTGCGTGCGGTTGTGAAGCCTCGCGGGTACGTCCTGCTTGCCGAATTCTCCGAGACCGGTGCTCCCCGATGTGCCGGACTCGATGTCCACCGCTATACCGTGGACGAGATGCGAGTGAGGCTGGGGCAGGAGTTTTCGTTGGTATGGGCGGAGAACTACACGTTCGTGAATCCGGCCGGTGATCCGCGGCCGTATGTCTACGCACTCTTTCAGCGCACGTGAGCCGTCAGCGTGGGGCATCCAACACGGGCGGCGGCCCCCGGGCCCAAGGCCTTCAACCGGTTCTGACCCCCCCAGTTTTTTTACCAGTGCTCATGAGAGAGTTGGGGCACAGGCCGCGTTGTCAGTGGAACCGAACAGCAACTGCTGCGGATCGGCGCGGCGAGCCATGACGGAAATCCCTGCGTACGAACCGGACGAGGCACCAGTTCTCCGATTTGCGCTCGCTACGCCCTTCAGCACGATCCACATCGGCCTCGGCCTGCTCGTCGAGAAGCGAGGCCCCTTCGGCCTGCATTGATTTCTTGCTTTTGGGGTGAACATTCGAGCGCGGCGTTATGCGACGCACACCATGGTGTCGATCGGGCGGGATCGGCAGTCACGCTCTTGTCGCGACAAACACCGGGCAACCAGCCGGGCTTCGACGCCCGGCGGCGTTTGCCGCCGCGAGGCGGCCGGCTCGCATTCACCACCGAACCGTGTCAGACTCAGCTCATGACACTGCAGAGTGACGAATTCCACCGACTCGAGGGGTTGATCTTTCGCCCCGTCTCGTCGCGGCCGGACTGGCTCAAGGCCTGGCGGAACGAGGCACAATACCTGCTCTCGCTCGCCCGACGCGCCGCCGACAACGATGACGAGGAGACCCTTCAGGAACTCGAAGATCAGGCCCGCGACATGGCGGATGTCGTCGAGGCCAGACTGCGATTCGAAGGGCTCTTGTAGCGGCCCGTCCGCCGTGCGGCCTCCGGATCGTCAGGCCGATCATCCGTCCTGCTGGCGGGAGACCAGGAGGCTCCAGCAGTCGGCATAGAGCTCCACCTGGGGCCGATAATGCTCCGCGAGCAGCCGCTCGCTGGCGGCCGTCACCGCGTCGGTCTTCCAATCGACCACCGTCCAGCGGCCTGCGGTGTCGCTGAAAACAAGGTCGATCACGCCGCGGATCACCGTCGGCAGCGGCCCGCCGTCGCCAGCAAACTTCCGCACCCCCTCCGGCAGGTCCGCGCCCCGCACCTGCACGGAAAACGGCACCTCGGCCAGCCGCGCCGGGCTCGCCTGAGCCCGCCTCCAGACGTCACTGGCAAGCACGCCGCGCACGGTGGCGACGGCCCGGTCGAGGTGCACGAGCGACACGTCCTCGCTCGAAAGCACGGTGACCGCCGCAGCCGGGATATCGAGGCCACGATCGCGAAACGCGAGCTCCAGAAGCCGATGGATGGCACGACCCCACGGCTCCCCCAGGCCGTCACCTGTGAAGCGAATGCCCTCGGCGGGTTCCGTGAGCAGTTCGCGTGGTGCGATCCGCGCGAACGTCGGCGGCACGCAGGCCGCCAGGCTGACCTGGATAGCAGCCCAGTCGCCGGGAGCAGGCTTTGCGGCCTGGGCAGGCACAGCCATGCCGGCGGCCGGCAGCCCGGGGATGTCGGGGACCCCGTCGAGATGACCGGCGAACCGCCCCCAGGCGCCGTGGGCGACGAACGCCTCGGGCTTCGTCTTCGTCGCGGGCTCGTGCTTCTCGAACAGCGACACCACGAGCCCGCACCCGGCTCGCGTGGCCGCGACATAGTCGAGCCGCAACTGCTCGGCCTCCTCGAAGGCCCGCTCGCGAAGGCGGAGATCATCCCAGCCGAGCGGGGCGGCGACGATCCTCGTGGCCCAGCCGACCGACTGCGTCACGGCGAGCCAGCCGGTGGTGCGATCACCGGCGCGATCGACGTGCAGGAACGGACCGGCGGTCGCGTCGTCACTCGGCGACCGCCGCTGGTAGTCGACGAGAAACACGACCGGAGCCTCGAGGCCCTTCGCTTTGTGGAGATTCATCACCCGCACGCGATCCGCGGAGGGCACATCGATCGTCAGGGGGTCGAACTCCTCCCGGGTCGCCTTGCCGACGAGTTCGTCGAGCAGATCGAGGCAGTCATGGAGCGACACCACGTCGAGTCGCTCGGCCCGCAATCGCTCGAGAAACGCGAGGAGCAGACCCGCCACCGCCCGGCCACCAGGTCCTCCTGCACCGTCGGCTGCAGCGGCGAGCAGCAGGAGCCCAGCGTCGTCGATGACGCGATCCACGGCCGCGACCACCGGCAGATGCCGCTGCCATGTCCGCCAGCGGGCAATCGCGTCGCGGGCGCCGGCAAACCGAGCCGCAAGCCCCGCATCCAGCCCCGCGGGCACGTCGATCGCTCCGCCAAAGCGGCCGCCGGCCTCTCTGTAGGCGAAGAGCTCGGCATCGCTGAAGCCGAACGTGCTGCCGCGGAGGAGCGCGAGCATCGCGATCGGATCGTCGGGATCCGCCACGGCCGCGAGGCACGTGCGGACTGCGCGGAGGGACTCGGCCTGATCCTCGCCCAGCGTGCCGGTGACATCCACGGGCAAACCCGCGGCGTGCAGGGCGGCGGCGTAGATGCCCAGATGCTTCCGCTCGCGGGCCACGAGCAAAAAATCACCGGGACGGCAGGCGGTGGTGGCCCCGCGGCCTGCCTCCTCGACCGTCCGCGGCACAGCCAAGCCCGCCTCGATCGCCCCCCTGATGAAGGCCGCGACCTCGCGGGCCTCGCGCTCTACCCAGGCAGGGCCGGCGGTGCCCGCCCGCACGAAGCGCAGCGTACGGATGCCGGTGAGCCAGCCCGGCTCGCCGCCGCCAGCGGCCGCCTCACGCCGGCCGGAGGTGCTCGGCATGAAGGCGGGCGATTCGAGCGTCGCGGCCGGCGGAAACTCGGCCGCAAACACGTCGTTGGCCCAGGCGACCAAGTCCCCACGGCTCCGAAAGTTCGTGGTCAGCGCGAGCACGTCGCCGCACGCGGCGATGATGTCGCGGACGGCCGCGTAGGTGACGATGTCGGCCCGCCGGAACCGGTACAGCGACTGCTTCGGGTCGCCCACCACGAACAGCGAGCCGGCCACCGGCACACACTTCCGCCAATCGCGCTCGCCGACGTCACCTGCCGTCAGCAACAGGAGCATCTCGGCCTGCACCGGATCCGTGTCTTGAAACTCGTCCACAAGGATGTGGGTGTAGCGACGACGAAACGCCCTTCGCACCTCCGGGTGTCCAGCCAACAGCCGGGCGGCCTTGCCGAGCAGATCCTGAAACGAAAGCCCGCCCCGTTCCGCCCGCAAACGGTCGTATTCCACACCCGCCGCGCGGAGGGCCGCGATCGCCACCGGATAACGATGGGCCCTCCACTGCGCCAGCGCCGGGGCCGCCACCGTCTCCCGTAGTCGCTCCCACTCAGCCTGCCACCCGAGCGCGAGCGCTTTCTTCGCCTCACGCGTGGCAGCGGCCGTGGGTCCGCTGCCCGGCCAGTTGGTCTGCGTGACTTTCGGCGTCCGCTCCAGTTCCTGGAGCACCTCCATGACCGCGATGACCGACGTGGTGTCACAGCGGCGCACGAGCCTGGCGAACTGCTCGAGCGCGGTCATCAGGTCGTCGCTGCCACGCGCCGCAGGCTCGGTGAACTCCGCCGCCTCGATGCGGGCTGCGAAGGACTCGATGGCCGCCACCACCGTCGCGACGTCCGGCGGCGCGGCGGCGGGCGTCGGCCAGTGCTCCACGTCACCGTAGGTGGCGAAACGCTCGATGAACAGCGGCGACAGGTCGCCGAGTCGCAGGCCGACGGCGGCGAGATCGGCCAGCAGTTGCGGATGGTCCGTGGGCGCCGCCGTGACGAAGGCGCGCCAGGCCTGTCGCCGCAGGAGCCGGTCAGCCGAATCGTCGAGTTCGCGGAAGGCGGGATCGACGCCCGCCTCCAGCGGTCGCTCGCGCAGCAGGCGGCCGGCGAATGAATGGATCGTGCCGATCACCATCGCATCGATCCGGGCAAGGGCGGCCGTGAATCGGGCCTGCTCGACCGGATCGGCAGCCGCAACAGCTGCCCGCTGCAACTTCTCGCGAAACCGACGACGCAACTCCGCCGCGGCTTTTTTCGTGAACGTCACCGCCACGATCCCTTCGGGCCGAGCCGTGCCGGTGCGCACCAACGCCAGCATCCGGTCGACGATGCACGTCGTCTTTCCGGTGCCGGCGGCGGCCTCGACGAGGAGCGTGGTCGTGAGATCGCCCCGGATGCGCTGCCGGACTGGCTCATCGGGCGGCGGGACCGGCGGCGCGGGATGCGGTGTGAGCGCGAGCGGTGACGGATGGGGTCGGCGGATCTCGGGCACGGCCCGTCCGCGCAACTCGCCGCGGAGCGCACCAAACAGGTCACGGAGTGCCGCGGAGGCGGCCACCATCCGGGCTGCGTCTCGAGTCACTTCTTCGGCATCGCCGCAGACCGTCGCGAAGTCGCAAAACGCGCAGTCACTTCGCTCGCTCGTCGGCAGAAAGGCGCCCTGCCCGGCGATTTCGGCAAGTTGCCGCACGAGCGTCGTGCAGGTGTAGAGTTGATCGGCCGTCCACTCGAGCCGGCGGCCTTTGCCGGCCCGCGTCGGAAAGAAATACCCGAACCGCTCCACCTGCCCGCTCCCCGCCGCACAGCCAGGATCGGCGAGCCGCGTCCGCAGCATCACCAGATAGAGCCCGTGCTGGAGCGTGCGCCCGCCCTGAAACGGATCGGCGGCGGCGGTGTCGGGAAATCCATAGCCGCTGCCGCTCTTGTAGTCCCACAGCGTGTAGCCGCGATCGTCGCCCGATTCACGGACGTCGATCCGGTCGATCCGGCCACGCAGCCGGATCGTCTCGCCCGGCGCGAGCGACACCGCCACCGGCTCACGGACGTCGAACGGCGTGCCGCAGCCGGCTGGCTCCACACCGATCGCCGCCTCGATAGCCAGGGGTCTCCGCCCCGACTCCCGGCACGACCGGGCCTCGTCATGGAGGAACGTCCGCATCGCCGTGCGAAGTTCGTCGCGGCGGGCCTCGAAGGCAAGCGACGTCAGCGGCGGCTGGCGGCGTCGACTGGCCTCGAGTTCCTCGTCGAGGATCGCGTGCACGCCGGCGAGGTCACGGTCGAAGTCGGGCAACTCACCACGCTCGATGAGTCCGCGCATGAACCGCTCGAGCACCGTGTGCAGCAGGCTGCCGGCGTCGAGCGCGGTCAGCCAGCGATCGGTATCCTCGTCGAACGTGTCGAGCGGCTCGATGCCGAGACCGTATCGGAAGAAGAACCGCCGCGGGCAGGCCCCGAGCGACTCCAGACTGTTGGGCGACGCCGCACGGCCCGCGTCTGCGCGCGGATCGAGCCGCGGGCCGGCCGCGGGCACATGCCCGTCGTAGGGCGTAAAGTCGGTGGAGGCCCGCGCCGCCGCGGCCACCTGGCCGTGCGCGAGGTAGTCGCGATGGGCGACGAGCATCGCCTGCACCTCGGCGGCGGTGGCCGTCGATCCCAGGACAGCGAGCCGCCATTGCGACTCGTCGAGGGCGAGTGCCGGGTCGGTCGGCACGAACGACTCCGGCGGGGCCAGCGTCTGCAGCAGGTCGTCCACCGTCTCCAGCGGATCGCCGATCGCCTGGGCATGGAGCGCGAGCAGAGCCGGTGACGGAAACACCTCCGCGTCGTCGGCCATGTCGCGGCACGTGAATCCGAGCCACACCTCGCCGCGGAGCCTCGCCAACAGCCTTCGCCAGAGGTCCAGATTGCGGGCGGCGGCGTCGCGGGCCACGGTCAGCCGGGCCTCCGGCCGCACGGCGTTGATGTCCATGCGATCGCCTTCGGTGAGCACCGGATCGGTCGCAGAGCCGCCGGGGAAGCGGTTTTCGTCGAGCCCGAGCACGAAGGTGTAGGGGCGGCCGGAGTGGCCGCCCGCGGCGAACCCGCAGACATGGATGGAGCCGGGCCGCGGGCCCGAGCCCAGCACGACGAGTTCCGCCGGAAGTTGCTCGAGCCACTCGAGCATGTCACGGGCGGTGGCGCGGTCGCCCTGCCACGTCAGCATCGCATCGATCTCATCCAGGATGAGCCGCCGGGCGTTGCCGTCGAACTCACTGTCGGCGGCGCAGAGATCGTGGATGAATCGCCGGGCCCCCTCGAGCGCCGACCTCGCGGTGGGCTCGGCGCCGCCCTCGCAGTCGCCGATGGCGCGGGCCAGCGCCACGAGGGCGTCGAGGCGGCCGGTGGTCCGCTCCTTGCGGGCCGCGAGCGCCTCGGGGGTGGCTGACTCGACGCCATCTTCTTCATCGTCGGCTCCGCGGGCGAATGCGGCGACAGGCTGCTCATGGGCCCGCGCCGCCGCGGCCGCCAGCATCGAGACGGTCCGGTCGAGTCCCCGGCCGATCTTCACACCCCGCAACTGCCGCACGAGTGCGCCGGCCCGCGGCGCGTCGGGCAGGAGACGGGCCAGGTCGATCACGCCGTCACGGAGCAGCCGCTCGAATCCGGCCTGCGGATGGCCGTCGCGCCGCCAGGCAAGCCAGCCTGCGAGCGCCCGGCCGGGCTTCGAGTCGGCCAGCGGCAGCCCCTCGGCAAAGGTGACGGGCAGATGATCGTCGCGGCCCCCACCCGGCGCCGGCGGCCGAGGCAGGGCAGCGACAATCTCGCGGACGAGCGCGGGATACGTGGCCGCGTCGGTGTGGATGATCTCGATCTCATCGAACCGCAGGCCACGGGCCAGTGCCGTCCGCAGCACGTGGCGGACTTCATTGGCTTCGCCGGCGGCGCGGAAGATGGAAATATGCTTTATGTCGATCGGAGCCGGAGCCGCGGGGAGCGGCTGGTCGGTCGAGAGCGTGCGGACGGTCACGCCTGGAGCGGCGGCGAGCGCGTCCAGCAGCCGACGTTCGAGCGGTGGCGGATCGACGTCATCGGGGACGAGCACGACCTCGATCGCGGGTGGCACGCGGCCCGTGGCCACATGGTCGATCGCGAGGGCGAACTCGCCTGACTGGTCGATGAGATTGACCGCCTCGAGTGACGCCGTGTAGCGGTCGAGCAGGAGGCCGATGTCGCGGGCCCGCGCCGTGTGCCCCAACGCGGCGACGAGATCGCCCGACGTGAGGCCCGACGCCCGCAGCGCCTCGAGGCTCACCAGCACCCGCTCGGCGAGCCGGCGCAGCGGACCAATCACGTCACGGAACGACTCGAGATCGCCGCGACTCTCCTCGAGCATCCGCTCCACGGCCACGAGCCTGGCCCGCGGCGGGGCCAGTGCGGTGCCCGACGCGGCCAGCGTGTCGGCAACGATGTCGAAGGCGAGGGCGGGCAGCGTGGTGACGTGCAGATCGCCGACCGGATGACCGAGGCGGACGATGGTCTCGACCCACTCCTGCCCCACGCGGCGCGACGGGGCGACGAGCCAGGCGGAGCCGCCGCCGCGAGCGACGATCTCGTCGAGCGCGGCGATGAGCGACCGGGAGAGCGTGTTGGCCTGCGGCGGCGCCCGGCCCGGCAAGCCGCCGGCCACCATCCCCAGCCGGCTCGACGCGGGCACGGGCACCTCGAGCGCATGCCAGGCCGGGGATTGCCACGCGGTCGCCGCAGGCCGGTCGGAGGTCTTCCGTGACGAACTCATGGGCCGCCCATTGTGTTCAGGCGTTCAGTGACTGTCCAGTGGATCGTGACGCGCTCGCCAGCCTGTCGGCTTTCGCGCCGACGGCGGACGCCGCCCTCCGCCGGCGGTTGCCCGACCGGCGCCACCGGGCACAGGCTTCCGGTCTGCACATCGACCCCGCGCTGAGGCGTGGCGTCAGCGGTCGGCAGGACGACGCCAGACCGTGACGCCCTCCTTGATCGTCTCGTCGACGTGGATGTCCTTGATCACACCGGGTTCGACCGTGAGCGGGTTGGCCGAGAGGATCGCCAGATCGGCGAGCTTGCCGACGGAGATCGAGCCTTTCATCTCCTCCTCGCCGTATTGCCGGGCTCCGTCGATCGTGATCGCCTCGAGGGCCTCGAGCGGCGTGATTCGCTCGGCCGCACCGAGCACGCGGCCCGACCGCGTCTCCCGATTCACCGCCGAGTGGATCGTGAAGAGTTGATCGAGCGGCGAGACGTTGAAATCGGTGTGATTGGTCGGTCGGAGGCCGAGCGCCCGGGCCGACTTCATCGGGCTGATCCCCTCGGCCTGCGCCAGGCCACGGTTGGCAACGTGCGTGTCACCGAAATAGAAGCAGTGGAGCGTGAAGAAGGACGGCGTGATCTTCCAGGCGGCATACTTCGCGAGCTGGTCGGGACGGATGAATTGAGAGTGCACCCCGACCGTGCCCCGCGGCTTCGCCGGATCGTCGCCGGATGCGACGCGGTGGGCCTCCAGGAAGGCGTCGATCGCGGCGTCGCCGTTGCAGTGGACGAACATCGGTGCGTCGCCCGCGTAGACCTGCTTCACCATCTCGTTGAGTTCGGCCTGCGGAAAGCTCGGCTCGCCCCGCCAGTTTTTCTGGCCCGCCGGGCCGTCCACGAGGTACGGCGTGGAGAAGAACGCCGTCCGACCCTGCGGCGAGCCATCCATCAACAGCTTCACGCCGCCGATTCGCAGTCGGTTCGTGTACGCCTTCTCCACCTGCGGCGGCTTGCCGGCGAAGATCGCGGCGAGGTCGGTGACGAAGGGCAGGGCGATCACGTCGAGCTTGAGCAGCCCGCGGGCTGCGATGATCCGGAGGAGGTCCATCTGGTGCTTCATCGTGGCCCCCTCCTGAGCCGTCGTGATGCCCTCCCGCAGGTAGAGTTCCTGACCGGTCGTGATGAGCTTCACGAGTTCGTCGTCCGTGGGTCCCGGCACCTTCGCGAAGATCGGCAGGAAGGCGGTCTCGAAGAGCAGCCCGTTCGGCTCTTCCGAGCCCGCCTCACGGCCGATGACGCCGCCCGGAGGCGTGGGCGTGGCGGCCGTGACGTCATAGGCGGCGAGCGCGCGGGAATTCAGCATCGCACCGTGGCCCGACACGTGGACGAGGATCACGGGGTTGTCTGGAAAGGCGGCGTCGAGTTCCTGCTTCGTGGGTGCGCGCTTCTCGGCGAGCAGTTCAGGGTCGTAGCCGAAGCCGACGACAAATCGACCGGGGCCGAGATGCAGGCGATCACGGACCTTCTTCAGTTGGTCGATGACGTCGGCGACGGTCGTGCACGGCCCGGCCGGAGGCGATGCACACAGCGCCTGCACCTGCACCTGCCCGCAGGTGAAGAAGTGGCTGTGGCCGTCGATGAAGCCCGGCACGAGCGTCTTGCCGGCGAGTTCGGTGACCTCCGTCGCCGGGCCGCGGTGCTGCATCACCTCGGCCTCGGTGCCGACGGCCACGATCCGGCCGGCCGCGATGGCGACGGCCTCGGCCGCAGGCTGAGTGGGGTCGATCGTGACGATCGGCCCGCCGCGGACGATGCGGTCGGCCGGAGCAGCGGCGGCATTCAGACAGAGTGCCGCGAGAATCAGACTCAGCGTGCGGATGACCATGATGGGCTCCTCGGTGGCGGCGGTCGAGAAAACATCTCATCATGAATCGCCGCGGGTCGCCAGCCCCCGGTGGGTCCCCGTTGGCAGGACAGCGCATGACAAACTTCCGGGAGAGGCTGCGGGCGGCCTACGAGGCCACCGACTATCTGTTCTCGGCCGGACCACGAGGTCCGTTCGCGATCCGCTGCGGCGCGACTTCGGCCGAGGTCGATGCGCTGCTGGCCGCGACGGGCCATGACCACTGGGCGTATGTGACGGCCTGCAATCCGAGGTCGGAGCGGCTCTCGGCCGCCGCGAATGCGGAGCGCATGGCCCGGCTGGGGACGCTGGTCCGCGACCGTGGGCTCCCACACTTCGCCGGGGCCGGCATCGCGAGCGGCGGCGACTGGCCGCCGGAGCAGAGCCTGCTCATCCTCGGGATCACGACGGCCGAGGCCGCTGAACTCGGTCGCTCGTTCGAGCAGTTCGCGATCGTCGTGGGCCGCCGCGGCGAGCCCGCCCGGCTCATGTGGATCGACCCCGAAACCGCCACGTGAGGCCACCGCGCGAGGCTGGAAACGGCCGTTATTCCCGGTCGCCACGGGCTTCCGACGCCGCCGATCGCCTGCTAGCCTCTCGACCCCCCAGGGAGGCCCTGCATGCTCCGCGGCTGGATCCTCGTCGTGGTTTGTCTGATCAACGCGATCGCCGCCACCGCGTGCCGCGCGGAGGCCGAGCACGAGGCACCACCGCGGAAGTTCGCCATGCGTGTCGAGAGCGAACTCTTCAGCGGTGGCAGCCAGCCCGTTGCCCGCAGCATCACGCTATTTCGTGACGGGGTGGCCTGGGACTTTCTCGAACTACCCACCTCGGGCAAGGGCCGCGGCGATGCCCCGATGCGGCTCGCCGAGATCGCGCTCCATGACCCGGCGCGGGAACGGGTGGTCGTGATCGATCCCGAGCGACACGTGAAGACGCAGGTTGAATCGCTGCGGCTCGAGCGGTTGAGCGTGTCGCTGGCCAAGTGGGCCAGGGGCTCGGACGACCGGCTCGTGCGCTGGGCGGGTGGCCCGGACTTCGCCGCTGGACTCACCGAAACCGCCGACACGATCGAGCTGGCCGGACCACGGGTCCGCTACGCCGTGGACCTCGAGGAGGCCCCATCCTTGGAGGCCGCGACCGCCTACCGTAAGTTCGCCGACTCCGCACTCCTCATGCGGGCGCTCATCCACCCGGGCGGCATCCCGCCTTTCCCTCGGCTCGCGTTGAACCGACGGCTCGAGGCCGCCGGCGCCATTCCCAGTCGGGTGACACTCGAGGTCGAGCCACGCCTCGGCGCGCTGGCAGGCCAGTCCGAGCGGCTCACCTGTGTTCACAAGGTGCATCCGGCCATCCTGACCGCCGATGCGACGCGGATCGAGGAAGCCGAGGCCCACGTGGCCACCGCGGAGAACGTCGATCTCGCGACGTTCGCCACCGACGCGAAGTGAGCCGAAGTGCCCGCGCCGGGCGCCGCCGTCACAAAGCGTTTCCCCGGTGATTCAGCGGTCGCCGACAAGAAAGTCTGCCTGACCGGACGATGTTTCCTCCGGCTCAAGGCTTTCCCAATCGTCTCGGTCGGGGCGTGCAGGGCGTTCGGCGGGGGCGGGGGAATGCCATGGCGGCCGGTGCCGCTTTCGGTGGCCGGTTGACACCTGTACGCGTGTTCCGTTACATTCATTCAACCATCATTCACGGAAGAACGGAGGCTTTTCATGCTGGTGCTCTCCCGCAAACAAAACGAACGGATTCGGGTCGGCGATTCGGTGGTGGTCACGGTGGTCCGCGTGAGCGGTGACAAGGTGCGGATTGGTATCGAGGCTCCTCCCACGGTGCGCGTGCTGCGGGACGAGCTCGAAGAGACGCTCGGTGACGTGACGGTCGACACGTCTGCGGAGCTCCCGATCCCCCGGCTGTTCAAGTTCGTGGGCTGACGCCGATGCCGGCACCCCGCGAGCCGTCGCCGCCCCCGCGCCCGCGGCGGCGACGCAGCGTGTGGGCGGTGCCGGCAGCCGGGGCGGCCGCGATCGTGGTGGTGGCGATCGCGGCCGCCCGCTGGTCACCGGGATGGTACGCCGAACGACTCGCGGTCGGGGATGTCGCCGCCGCCGATCGTGACGCCCGGCGGCTCGTGACCGCAGTCGCCGGCCTCCGCGTCGCGGCTGGACAGCCCGGCCAGTGGGGAGTTGCCATCCGCGAGCAGGAACTCAACGCCTGGCTGGCCACCGACCTGCCGCGACACCATGCTGCGGCGCTGCCGACCGGCGTCCGCGAGCCGCGGGTCGGCCTCGAGGTGGGCCGAGTCCGCATCGCCGCCCGGGTCGCGATGGGCCCGATCGAAGGGCTCGTGTCGCTGCTGGTCGAGCCGCGGCTTCGGGCCAACGATCAACTCGAACTCGCCGTCAGCGAGGCCCGCTGCGGGGCGCTGCCGATTCCGGCCGGGCCGTTCGTCCACCGCCTGGCGAGCCTGTTCCGCCGGCTCGGTTTCGCGACGGACGTGCGCCGACTGGACGGCCGCAGCGTGGCCGTGGTTTCCTTGGGTGGCCGCGGCGCGGTGCTGCGGGGAGTGACGGTGGACGCCGGTGAACTGCTGATCGCCGGCTTGACCGAGGAAACGCGATGACCAAGCTCCATTTTCTGGGTGCGGCGGGCATGGTGTCGGGCTCCCGACACCTCGTCGAAACCGGCGGCACGCGGGTGCTCGTCGATTGCGGGCTCTTCCAGGGCGAAAAGGATCTTCGGGAGCTGAATTGGCAGCGGTTCGCCGTGCCTCCTGACACGATCGACGCGGTCGTGCTCACCCACGGCCACATCGACCATTCAGGGTTCCTGCCGCGGCTCGGTCGCGACGGGTTCCGTGGCCCGATCATCACGTCGCCGGCGACGGCCGACCTGCTCGGGCTGCTGCTCTACGACTCGGCCAAATGCCAGGCGGAAGACGCCCTGTACGCCAACCGGAAGGGCTACGCCAAGCACAAGCCGGCGCTGCCGCTCTACGAGGAGCGCGACGTCGACCGCGTGCTGCGGCTGGTGCGGAAAGTGCCCCGCGAGGAATGGTTCGAGCCCGCGGCAGGCGTCCGCTGCCGGTTCCACGAGGCGGGTCACATGCTCGGCAGTTCGTTCGTGGAGATGGAGGTACGCGAGAGCGGAGTCGGCTCCCCGACGCGCATCATCTTCTCGGGCGACGTCGGCCGCTTCGATGCGCCGTTGTACAAGGATCCGATCGCACCGCCGCCCTGCGACTACCTCGTGCTCGAGAGCACCTACGGGGACCGCGATCACACCCCCTCGCGTCCCCTCGACGAGTTGGAGACGGTGACCACCGAGGCGATCGGCCGCGGTGGCATGATGCTCGTGGCCTCGTTCGCCATCGGCCGCTGCCAGCAACTCGTTTACCTGCTGCGCACGCTGATGGGGGCCGGCAGGCTGCCCGAGATCCCGATCTGGGTCGATTCCCCGATGGCGGTCGATGCGATGGCGGTATTTCGCAAGCATGGGACGGAACACGACTTCAGCGAAGCCCACCTCGAGGGCGTCGCCGAGTCGCTCGCCAGCCCGTTCGTGCGGATGGCGAAGACGGCCACCGAGTCGAAGGCCATCAACGCGCACGACGGTCCCGGGATCGTGATCGCCTCCAGCGGGATGATGAATGGCGGCCGGATCCTCCACCACCTTGCCCGCCGGCTCCCGGATCCGCGGACCACCGTGCTCGTGGCGGGCTATCAGGCCAGTGGCACCCGCGGGCGGAACCTCGTCGACGGGGCCCGGTTTCTCAAGATCCACGGCCGCGACGTGCCCGTGAAGGCCGCGATCCGCAAGGTGGATGCCCTGTCGGGCCACGCCGACCGCAGCGAGATCGATCGCTGGCTGGGGGCGATGCCGGCCCCGAAGACGACCTACCTCGTGCATGGCGAGCCGCCGGCCGCCCGCGGCATGGCCGATTTCCTCCGCGAGCGCCGGGGCTGGTCGACCCACGTTCCCGCGCTCGGCGACGCGGTGCTGCTGGACACCTGACGCGCACGCCCTACAACCAAGCGTACGAGGCCCGGATCATGACCAAGAAGTCGATCGCCGGACAGGATCGAGACCCGCAACCACCGCCGCCGAAGGCCTGCCCGGTGCTGCCCGACACGGTCCTCGGCGACGACGTCGCGCTCGTCGCGGCGAACATGGAGCGGATCCTCACGTCGCCCAGTTACCTCCTCGCCCAGGACGATCCGGCCCTGCTCTCGAAGGTCGAGATGCGGGGCGTCCGGATGCTCCTCGAACTCGGCAAGCCCGAACTCGCACTCCAGGCCGACAGGATCGAGTCCACTGTGATCGTCTTCGGCGGCACGCAGATCGTGGAGCGGTCGGCCGCCGAGCGGCGGCTCTTCGAGGCCCGCCGCGCGGCACAGTCCAGACCGGACGACAAGACGCTGCAGCGGGAGGTCGAGCGGAGCACGAGGCTACTCGACTTCGCGCGGTATTACGACGCCGCCCGCGAGTTTGCCCGCATCGTGTCGATCGACAACCAGTGCGAGGACCAGCGGGACTATGTCGTCGTGACCGGGGGCGGGCCGGGCATCATGGAGGCGGCCAATCGCGGCGCCTTCGACGTCGGCTGCAAGTCGATCGGGCTCAACATCAAGCTTCCGGCCGAGCAGCAGCCCAATCCCTTCATCACGCCGGAGTTGTGCTTCCAGTTCAAGTATTTCGCGTTGCGGAAGTTCCACTTCATCCTGCGTGCGGCCGCGGTCGTGCTCTTCCCCGGCGGGTTTGGCACGCTCGACGAGATGTTCGAGACACTCACGCTGCGGCAGACGCACCGCATGCAGCCGGTGCCGATCATCCTCTTCGGCCACGAGTATTGGTCGAAGGTGATCGACTTCCGCCATCTGGCCGACACCGGCGTGATCGGCGACCACCACCTCGAACTGTTCACCTATGCCGAGACCCCCGAGGAGGCCTGGCAGCAGATCCTCGACTTCCACGCCCGGCGTCCGCCGACGGGGGAAGCGTGACGTCCGGCGGCACACCCGCTGCACTGGTGATCGGCGGCACCGGCAGGATCGGCCGGGCGGTGGCCGCACTCCTCGCGGCCCGCGGCTGGGACGTCGCGGTGCATTGCCATGCGGCGCTGACCGAGGCCCGGGCCCTGGCCGCCGCGTGCGGCGGCCGCAGTTTCGCCGTCACTGCCGATCTGCGAGAGGAGGGGGCTGTGCGGGTGGTCGTGCATCGCGTGTGCGACCACTTCGGCCGACTCGACGCGCTGGTGCTCTGCGGCCGGCGGCGGGTGCTGACGCCGCTGGAGGAGACCACGGCCGGCGACTTGAGGACGCATTTCGACGTCAATGTGACAGGCGCGTTCGTGGCGGCGCAGGAGGCGGCCGCGACGATGGCTCACCAGGAACGGGGCGGCACGATCGTGTTCGTCGTCGACCGCGACGCGGAGCCGGCCGCTTCCGGCGACGTGCCCCACCTCACCAGCCGCGCCGCCCTCGCGGGACTCGCCGGTGGCCTCGCCGCGGAGTTCGCCGCCCGGCATCCGGTTGTCCGGGTGGCGCGCGTGGCCGCCGGCGAACCGGCCGCCACAGCCGACGCGATCGTCGCCGAACTCAGCCGCGTGACGCCGGCAGGCGGAGCGTGAACAGGGTGCCCACGCCCGGCTCACTCTCCACGGTCACCGTGCCACCGTGGGCCTGGACGATGTGCTTCACGATCGCCAGGCCGAGGCCCGTGCCGCCGAGCTTGCGGCTGCGCGCCTTGTCGACGCGATAGAACCGCTCGAAAAGCCTGGGCAGGTGTTCCTCCGCGATCCCGCACCCCTCGTCGCGGACGCGGATCGACACGTGGTCCGGCTCGTCGCGGACTCCCTCGATGCGGACCGTGCGACCGGCATCACTGTATTTGATGGCGTTGTCCACGAGATTGATCACCGCCTGCTCGACGAGCGGCTGATTGATCTCGGCAGCCAGATCCGGAGGGCAGTCGACCTCGAGCCAGATGGACCGCTCGCCGGCGCGGGCCTCGCAATCCGCCGCCGCGGCCTGGAGCGCGGCGAGCACGGGGAGCCGTTCGAGCGGCAGCGTGCCGGCACCCTCGCTCTGCTCGATCCGCGACAGTGCCAGCAGATCGTCGATGATCGCCGCCAGGCGGTCGGCCTGGCGGCCGATGATCCCGAGAAAGCGGCCACGGTCGGCGGGATTGTCGGCGGCTCCGTCGAGGAGGGTCTCCACGAAGCCCTTGATCGAGGCCACCGGCGTCTTGAGTTCGTGCGACACGTTCGCCACGAAATCACGACGGACGTTTTCCAGCCGCTCCACGGCGGTGACGTCGTCGAGCACGATCACCGCCCCCCCCTCGCCCGACACGTCGCGGAGGGCCGTGCCACGAAGACGGATGGTGCGATCGGTCATTCCCCGAAGGACGATGTCGTCCTCCACAGGCTCGCGGCAGTCGATCGCCTCCAGGGCGAAGCGCCGCAGGTCCGGATTCCGCACGATCTGCTGGAGCGTGCGGCCCACGGTCTGCTCGACCTCGAGGCCGAGCAGATCGGCGGCGGCCCGATTGATGCCCACGATCCGCTGCCGGGCATCGATCGCCAGCACACCCTCGATCATGCTGCCGAGCACCGCCTCCTGCTGCGTCCCCTGCCGCCCGATGAGGAGCCCGCGTTCGACGAACTGCTCGCGAAGCCCGTCGAGCGCGGCGGCCAGTTCCGCAACCTCCGCGACGTCGCTCGCGGGCAATGCCGCCGTCACGTCGCCACCCGCGAGCTGTCGGGCCGAGGAGGCGAGATCCTCGACCGGCCGCGCAGCCCGTCGCGCCACCCACCACCCGGCCACCGCAGCCAACCCTCCGACCGCGAGACAGCCGACGATGAGGTGCCGCTGCGTGGCAGCCAGGGTGGCATCCGCCGCGAACGTATCGGCGGTCGCCAGCACGATCGCCACGGGCGCTCCCGGCGGCCCGTGGGGCACCGCCACCGTCAGCCGGCGGCGGCCGGTCGCCGGATCCAGACTGCTCGACGCGGCGGTGCGACCGCCGCGGGTGGCGGCCACGAGTTGCCGGACAGGCGCCGCGGTCGGTCGCGCCGTGGCGGTGCCCCCAGGCGGGTCGGCGGTCGAGGCCACCGTGTCGCCAGTGGGGGACACGAGTTCGAGCGACACGTCGGCCGATGGCCGCAGTTCCCGCGCCCGCGCGGCGAATTCGTCGGCGGCGCTTCCGATCGCATCCGCAGCGAGGCGGGTGGCCACCGCAGCGGCCGCGTCGGTCAACCGCCGCCGCTCGGCCTCGTCGGCCAGCCGTGCCAACTGCACCGACGCCAACCAGGTGCACCCCGCGATCACCGTCGCGACGAGCGAACACCATCCCGCGAACAGGCGCCAGGCGAGGCGGGAGCGAGGCATGGTAGGTGCCGGGCGACGGGGAGTCAGGCCCGGAACCGGTATCCCACACCGCGAACGGTCTCGATGTAGGAACCGAAGGTGCCGAGCTTTTTCCGCAGCCCGACGACCTGCACGTCCACGGACCGCTCCGTGACAGGATAATCCTCTCCCTTCACCGCGTCGACGATCTGGGTGCGGGTGAAGGCCCACCCGGGCCTTCGCGCCAGGAACTGGAGCAGCGCGAACTCGGTGTAGGTCAACTCGAGCAACTGCCCCGCCAGCCGGGCCTCGTGGCGACCGGGATGGATCGACAGTTCGTGGACGTCGATCGTCGTCTCGCGCTCGGCCTGCGCCCGCGATTCATGCCGCCGCAGCAGCGCCCGCACGCGGGCCGACAGCACCCGCGGGCTGAAGGGCTTGGCGATGTAATCGTCGGCGCCCCGCTCCAGGCCCGCCACGATGTCCGCATCCTCTCCCTTCGCGGTCAGCATCACGATCGGCACGTCGCGGGTCTTCGCGTCGGCCTTGAGCCGGCGGCAGACCTCGAGCCCGTCCACGGCCGGCAGCATGAGATCGAGCACGATCAAGTCGGGCGGCTGGCGGCGGGCAGCCTTGAGGGCGTCTTCCCCGCTGCCCACGCACTCGACCTGGTAGCCGTCCTTCGTGAGGTTGTACCGCACCAACTCCAGCAGATCCTCCTCATCGTCAACGACGAGGATCTGTGGCGGAGCCGGCGCGGCGGACGTCTTCGGCTTCGGTGTCACGCATCGCAGACTACCGATCCGATCACGCGAGGCAAAGCGTGAGATTTCGGTGAGCGCCGACGGCTCACCGGCGTTGCGGCTGGAGCAGGCCCTGCCCTTCGATCCACGACCGCATCGACCGGCCCTGGTTGGCCAGCATCACGACCGCCTTCCAGCGGTCCTCCCCGACGGTGGCCCGCAGCGCCTTCTGATCCACTTCGGCGAGCACCATGAAGACGAGCATCTTTTCGGCCTGGTCGTTGCGCTGCTGGCTCGGCGGATCGAGCCGTAGCGGTGGCTCCCGCTCGAGCAGCAGTCGCTCGAGTTCGTCGTGCTGCTCCTGGTCGAGGGCCAGCATGTCGTCGAGCCTGAGCAGGGCCGTGCCGACGAGCGACCGCCAGCGAAACGACCGCCGGGACGATGTTTCCGCCTCCAGCGCCGCGAACTGCATCTCGTCGAGCACCGTCGGCAGGCATTCGGCGAACAACGAACTCTCTTCGAAGAGGGTGAGCAGCCGGCGGCGACACCGCTGCACGTCCTGCTGGAAGCGATGCCACTTCTGCTGGCCCTCGCGGTCGCGCATGTTGACGGAGGAGCCGGCATACCGGCGCCGGACCTGTTCGATCTCCGCCACGCACCGGCGAATGTCGGCCTCCAACGCCAATTCGAGTTTGCGCCGCTGCGCTTCCGACAGCGTGCAGGCCCGCTCCACCCGCTCGATCTGCGCCGCCCCCAGCGCGCGGATGCGAGCCACGGCGGGCGTGGCATCCGGTCCGTCTCCACCCGGCCAGCGGCCCCCGAGGTTGTTCACGCCGCGGTGTTGGATCACCCAGCCGTTGCCCCCTTGATCGAACACATTCGTGTCGAAGTTGGCCCCCAGGTCGACGAGATTGCCGTCCTCGTCGGCCGGCTGGTCGCCGACCACGTCCGTCGCCCGCACGTCGTCGTCGGCGGCCCGCGCGCGACCGTTCACGAGCAGGATCGCGATGATCAGCGACATGGCGCGGACGCCGCCGCGTGTGGGCCGTGCAGTGCCGATCATGGTCGCCACCAGGAGTCGATCTTCAGCTGGCCCTGCTGCAGCGCGTTGAGGTCCGACCAGTCGACGCCGCCGCGGGGGATCGCGTCCCAGCCCGCGGCCTGGCTCCACTCCCGCCAGCATCGCAACTGGGTGGCGTCGAGATGGGGAGCGATGCTGGCGTCGGCGAAGTCGGGAGCCGGTGGACGGCCGTTGATCATGACGCCGTCGTGATCCTCGAGTTCGCGGATCCATGCTCCACTCCAGTGCGCCCGCAGATCGTCGAGCACGTCACGCCGCTGCGCCGCCGACAGACCCAGCTGCTCGTCGAGTTTGGACACGATCCGCACCCGGGCCGCCTCCGCCCGCCGCTCCAACCGCAGCCGCGACTCCCGCTGGTAGGCCGCGAATTCCTCCGGTGCGGCCCGCGCGGCGACGGCGGCGGCAACGAGATCGTGGAGGGACTGCCGCACCTCGACGCCGCCGGCGGCGTCCCCGAGCCCTTCGAGTTGCTGGCGGGCGATCTTCTCGGAAATGCCCTGCACGGCCTGACGGGCCGCCGCCAGCACCGCGCGGCGGTCGTCGGGGGCGAGACTGCCGCAGGCCCGACGGACGAAGGCGAGTTCCGCGGCGAGGAGCGGCTGGAGCATCTGCTCGAACTGCTGCGCCTGCTGGCGAATGAACTGTCGACGCTGCGCCTCCTCCACGGCCGCCCGGTTGCGGACGGTCGCCCGCTTGAGGATGTCGTCGAGCGTCTCGTGGTCGGGCACGGATTCGAGAAAGCCCCGCATCACCCGCTCGAGCAACTCGGGTGCCGGGGGCAGGGGCTGCAGGGGTGCGGCGGGCGGCTGCTCCGCCGCGGCGACACCCGCGCCGACGAGGAGCGCGGCGGATGCGCAGCAGCCGGCTGCCGTGCGCGCGATCCTCGACGTCCGCCCCATCCGCCCCTCCGTTCTAGCGCTCGTAGATCGGCTTGAACTTGAAATTGACCGCCAGTGCCAGAAGCGCCAGCGACGTGTCGACCGTGCCGCCAAAGCCCCCTCCGCGGTTGGCGAATCCGGCGAAGCTTCCGTCCCGGCCCTGCATCGATTTGAGTTCCCGCACCAGGCCCATGTTCCACTTGTCCCAGGCGTCGACGTCCCCCTGGAAGAGTGCCTGGGCGCGATAGTAGCGGGTGTAGGTCGGGTAGCCTTCCATGGCCGACTGCGCGTTGTCGCGACTGCGGCCTTTCAGATACTGCAGCGCCCGCTTGAATTCGGGCGTGTCCTTCTGCCGCGCGATCGACAACACGAGCACCGCGATGCTCGTCACGGCGTCGCTGCCCCCGCCCGGGCTGCCGGAGTAGCCCACCTGGCCGTTCGGGCCGGTCATCGACCGCACGTACTTGCAGGCCCGCACGATCGTCTCGTCCGGCACCTCGATGCCCGCATTGCGGGCCGCGAGCAGGCCCATGAGCACGGCGCCCGTCACCGACGTGTCGGCATCCTTGGCATCGGGCGAGTAGCGCCACGCACCCAACGGATTCCGCTTCGCACTCGTCACGGCGCAGCGCACGGCGAGTTCGAGCGCCTGCCCGATGGAGCGGCGGCGCGACCGCTGGCCCGCGTCGTCGGTGCCCCACAGGCCGCGGTCGTCGACGGCGCCGTAACTTTCAGCCAGCGCGAGCATCCCGAAGCCATGCTGGTACATGCTGTCGTGCCCGGTGTTGCCCCCGAGGAAGCCGGTGTCGGGATCCTGGGCGGTGATCATGCTGCGGAGTGCCCGGCGAAGCGGCTCCCGATAGGGACCGAAGTTCGGATCCTCGCCCGAGGCGAGGAGCACCATGACTGCCATCCCGGTCACACCGGGGCCGGACTGGCCGTCCTTCCAGACGCCCGATGCGTCCTGCGTCTTGAGCAGATAGCGGATCCCGGCGTCGTACATTTCGCGGACGTCGCGGGGCACCGGATCGCCGTATTTCACCAGCGGCCCCTGGGCCGCGGCGGCGCCGGCGGCGCCGACGACGACGGCCCACGCCAGCAACCGTGCGGGAAGAAGGGTCCGCATCGTGACGCTCATGGCCGCCCCTTCTCGAAACGATTGAAGTAGACGTCGAGCCCGGCGCGAAACTCCTCGGGCAAGACCCTCCCCGAGGCACCGGTCGCCTGCTGCTTCTCACCGCCGTCACCGGCGCCACGGTCGCGGTTGCCGGCACCCACCAACGCGAGCGCCGAGGTGGCCGTGGTGCCGGTAGCGCCGCCGCCGGCCCGCTGGCTGTTGCCACCACCACCACCGCCGCCGCCACCACCGCCCCCGCCCGCCCGTGCCGCGAGCAGCAGCTCGATGGCCTCGGTCTCCGCGCCGATCGCCTTGGACCCGGTATCGGGCGCCTGGAGGATGCCGGCGGCGTCCGCCATCACCGTCTCGACTTTCTCGAACAACTCGATTTCCGCGGCGAACCGCCGCTCCCCTTCGTCTTCTTCCAGGAGCCGGTCGATCATTCCCGCGACGCGATCGGCCAGCGCGTCCTGACGATCCGCCAGTTTCCGGCCGGCGGCCGCATATTCGCCTGCGGCGACGGCATCCCTGGCCTGCTCGGTCACGCGCGTCTCCTCGCGGAGGTTGGTCTCCTCCTCGAGAATCTGCATCGTCTCCAGCACCACCTCCGGCGGCACGCTCTCCGACTGCCCGTCCCCACCCGGGCCCGATCCCGACTGCGGCGGCTCGACGAGATCGTCGGCCAGACGGTCGAACGTGTCGGACCAGAACTCGGCCTGCGCCAGTGACATGCCGGCCTCCTTCGTCACGTCATCGGAGAGCTGCCGCAGGCTGCCGAGCGCGTCGAGGGATTTCATCTCCTCGAGCACCGTGCGAAAGGCCGGCACCTGACGGCGGTCGAGGTAGGACTGCAGGTCGTCCATGATGTGCGAGACCTTGTCGGCCTCACGGGCATTGGCGTCGGCCACGTCGCGCACCGACTTCTGCACCGCGGGGGGACGCCCATCCGACCGCCCGAAGGCGTCGGGAGCGAACCCCGCGATGCGGCCGGCGATGGTTCCCTGTTCGCGCGACGCGAGTTTGAGCCGCTTCACGAAGGTGCTGCCCTCGAGATTCGCCATCACCCGGCCGAGGTCGTCGGCCACCTTCGCGAACTCTTTGAGCAGCCTCTGCTGGGATTCGACGGCGCCCGCGAGCGCCTCGTCGGCCGGCTCCTCCTGCTCGGGCTCGTCCGCGGCAGGCGGCGGCGCGACACCGGCCTGGGTCGACGGCAGGCCGAACCGCCCCTGACCAGGTCCCGACGGCGACCCATCGGCGCCTGAAGGAGGCTGCGGCTGCTGCGAGCTCTCGCGGTCGACGACCTGCGGGATTGGCGGTGGCCCGCCATCCGTCTGGGCGGCGGGGGTGACGCTGCCCCGCTGACCACGATCTGCACCGACCTCGGGCGGCGACTCCGCGGCCAGATCGTCCGGCACGGGCCGGTCGCGATCCCGGGACGGCGGCTCATCTGCGGGTGACTGCCGGCCGGGGGACGAGGGGCCGCCGGCCTGCGCATCGCCGTCCCGCTGACCGGCCGCGGCCTGCGGCGTCGCGCCCCCCGCCGCGTCCGCGGTCGCCAGTCGCGCGTGTGCCGCGGCCCGGAGCAACTCGGCCACGCCGGGCATGCGGTGCGCACCGATGTCGGCCAACGTCTGGATGTCCTCGGCAAGCCGCTCGAGCGTGGCCGCCTCGAACTCCGGATTCTTGATCGCCTCGCGGACGAGCTTTTCGCCCTCCTCCACGAGCCGGTCCATGCGACGTTGCTGGGCATCCCCCGCCGCCGCCTGCTGCTCGAGCCGCCGCCGCGTCTCCGGATCGAGCAGCCGTTCCGGCGCCAGACCGCGGAGTTCCTCGTTGCCGGCGAGCAGGGCCATCTCACGGTCGCGTACTTCCGCGGCCTGCTGTCGCCAGCGGCTGAGCCGCTCGTTCATCACGAGCGCGTGCTCCGCCTTGTCCACCACATAGATCAGGAACGGCGCCGAATAGACGCGGCCCCGGCCGGGACGATAGTCCTCCGCGAACGCGCGGAGCAGGAGTGGCTGGGGCCGCACGCCGAGCGCGTCGGGACAGAACGTGGCCGCCACATCCAGCGCGACCTGATCGGGGCCACCGACCTTCAGCGGCCGTTCGCCCTTTTCCGGCGGCCGATCCTGGTCGCCCGCATCCCCCTCCCATTCGATCCCCACTCGGCGGATGCCGAAGTCGTCGGCCGCGCCGATCGTGAACCGCAGGGTGTCGGACGAGAGCAGGATGTCGCGACCGACGGGCAGGCCGGCGAGCGCGAGCGTCGGCGCCTCGTCGACCCGCGGGACGACCCTCACCACGAGCGGCCCGGCGCCGTCGAGTCCGCGGGCATCGCGCCATTCGATCGTCACCGTCGACTCCGCGGCGGCCACCGCCGGGGGCGAACGCACCTCGGCGCCGGTGGTCTCGACCACGACCCCGTCGACCCGGGCCGAGGCGAGGTCGCGGGTGGCGGTCGCCACGATCGAGACCGTGCTGCCCACGACCGGAGTGATCGCACCGGTGCGAACGTCGATCCGCTGCGACTCGGGCCGCTGGAGATAGTCGGGCAACCGCACCTCCGCGACCACGGCCGCCATGTCGGGCCGCGCCAGCGGCACGATCCGCGACCGGGCCCGCGCGTCGCCCACGGCCAGCGCGAGCGGCATCTCGGTGAGTTGCGGCGGCAGCGTGAAGGCGTAGGCGTCGGCCGCGAGAGCCGCGGCGAGCGGCGGCTGCATGCCCACGCGGAGGCGGGCGAACCTCGGATGGGTGCGGGTGTCGGCGGCCAGCGACACGGCCAGCGGCACCGGCTCACCGCGCGGCACGACGATCTCGTCGGGCAATGCCGCGACTCTGGTGAACGTGAACCGCTCGACGCTCCGCCACGGCGCGAGGAACCGCGCCCAGGCGTTGGCCGCCGCAGTCGGCGCGACGAGGGCGGCACCCACCGCCGCCGCCACCGGCGCTGCGGCCAGGGCGAGCCACAGCCGATGCCGTGGCCGCGGCACGGCAGCGGCGAAGTCGTACTGCAGCGAGCGTTCGGCCACCTGCGCGATCGCCGCCACGCGGAGCCGCCGCGAGCCGAGTCCGCCCGAGACCGCCTCCCGCGATCCGTCGGCCGACCGCACGATCTCGATGATTCCCAGCAGCGCATCACCCAGGCTCGGAAATCGCCGCGCGATGAGCCGGGCGACCTGATCGAGGGCCCGGTGGTTCCATACCCAACGATGCAGGGCCAACGGCACGGCCAGGCACGCGCTCGCCGCGGCGGCGAACGCCCCCACCCGCACCCACCAGGGCGTCTCCATGACGCGATCGAGACAGAACACCGCGAGGTAGCCACACACCACGCCGCAGGCGGCACCGGCGACGGCCTCGACGATCTTGATGCGCCGGACCAGCCCTCGGAAGGCATAGAGCCTGCGTTCCAGATCGGGCGGCAGCCGGATACCGACGTCGTCGGGCCTCTCGGCGGCGCTGTCCACGGCTCGCATGACTGCCGGCTCCTCAGCGTCTCCGGGTTTCGCTCCCGTCATCAGACCAGCCCCTGACGCTTGCGGCCCACCCAGAACAGGCTCAGGAGCACGACGAGCGTGCCAGCTACGAGCGGATGACACCACAACTGCACGCGACGGACCGTCGGCGGCTGCTCCGGCAACGCACCGAGCGCGGCGACGAGACCCGCGATCTCCTCAGCAGGCACGAGCCGACCACGGGTCACCTGCGCGATCTCCGCGAGCACCTCGGGCCGGGCGGGCCGGCCGATCCCCTCGGCCGCCTGCCCCTGCACGAACACCGCAGCTTGGAGTGTATCCCCCGTCTCCCGACACCCGAGCACGACGGCGTGGGAGCCGGGCTCCGTGGGAGTGAAGGTCGCGGCGAACACACCCCATTCTCCCTCACCCGCCGGCGGCGCGAACCGCACCGTCTCCACGGCCCCGGAGGGCGCCGTGATGCGGGCCGACACCTCGCCCCGCGAGAGCGGCTCGCCACCGGCCTGCGCCACCCGCGCATCGAGCGCGACCGCCTGCCCGAGTTGCGGCTGCTCCGGCGCGAACGAGAAGCTCATCCGCTCTCCCTTGGCCATGTTCCGCCGATAGGCCATCCAGCGGACCACCTGTCCCCAGAACCGGTAGTGGTATTTGTCCTCGACGCCCTTCCGCCAACGCCAGGCGCCGTCGGTGGCCATGTAGAGCACCTTGCCCGCGCCATACGTCCGCGTCACGAGCAGGGGAATGCGGCCGTATTCGTTCCCCGCCTCCTCGTGCACCGCGAGCACCTCGCTGCCGGCCTTCGCGCGGACGACGGGGCCGTACCATTGCACGCCGGGCAGGCTCTCCCACACGGCGAGGTTCTCGGCCGCCGAATCGGCGAGTTTCGTCAGCAGGCTCTTCTGCCCCCCCTCGGTGAGCACGAGCCGATGCGGCATCGGCGTCGAGGAACCCTCCGCCCGAGACGCATCGATCACCACCGGGCAGAGATCCTCGAGTGCCGTCCCCGCGAACGATGCCTGCGCGCCGCGCCAGCCCGGCATGAACACCAATCCGCTCGCCTGATACTCGACGAGGCCCCTGAGGAGTCGGCAGTCCTCCTCGGTGAGTTGATCCGCGCCCACGCCGACGTCGCCGAGGAACACGACGTCGTAGGCCGAGAGTTCGTCGAGCCCCGCGGGAAACGTTTGGATGTAATCGCGGTTGCCGCCACCCCGCTTGGAGAGGCCCGGCTGGAAGAGGAGACACGAGACGTCGACGCCCGGGTCGCGGGACAGCGCGTTGCGGAGGTAGCGGTATTCCCACCGCGGCATCCCCTCGACCACGAGCACCTTGAGCTTCTCCGTCCGCACCGCGATGGGGGCCGTCCGCTCGTTGTTGTCGGCGAGCAGTTCGCCCTCCTGGGGCGGGATCGTCACCGTCACCGTGTAGTCGCCGGTGTCGCGCGGCGTCCAGAAGATCCAGTCGGTGACGGTGCCCATCGGCGGCAGCCGGACATCCTTGGTGAGCGTCTCGCCCGACGAGACCGCGAGCCGCACCGAGAGACCGCGCTCCGTGGGCAGTGACGAGTGGATCGTGAACGGCACGCGAACCGGCTTGCCCGCCACGCCGACGGTGGGGCAGTCGAGGCTCGCCAGTTCGACGTCGGGCAGCTTCGTGGGACTGCCGACGGCGACCGTGAACACCGGCACATTGGCGAGCCGGAGTTTCTGGGCCGCCTCGAGGGGCGGCCCGCCCTCCGTCCAGTCGCCGTCCGACACGAGCACCACCGCCCGCAGACCGGCGAATCGCTGGGCCGCGGTCGCGAGCGGGCCGGCGAGGTCGGTGCCCGTGGCCGGCGGGGCGGCCGAGACCGGCGCGAGATCGACGGCGAACCGGTCGCCGAGCGGTCGCCAGAACTCCGGCATCGCGAGCGATTCGACGCTCTCGCGCCGGCTCTGCGGCCCGCTCGACGGCCCGCCGCCCGCGGTCGGCATCACGTCGCGGGTGTCCATGCTCCGCGAGCCGTCGTGGAGCACCGCGATGGTCGGCTTCTCGTCGCTCCGCCGCTCCTGCACCCACTCCGGCTGGTTGAGGAGCGCAGCCACGATCCCCACGATCGCCAGCCGCAACGCCTCGAGCAGACCCTGACCAGACGACCAGCCGCTCCGCTTCCAGGCGACGATCGACACGGTCACCGCCACGGCCACCAGCGCAGCGGAGATCCCCAGCGTCCAGGGCGTCGTGAAGAACCGCAAGCCGTCGCCGCCGGTCATGCCGCTGCCTCCAGGGGCGGGGCCGGGCGGGCGGCGCGGCCCGCACGGGGCTGCGGCAAGCAGAGGATCCCCTCGGCGACGAGCGCGAGGAGCATCGCGATCAAAAACGTGCGCCAGATCTCCTGCACGAGACTGTCCGGGCTGCCGGCCGTGCCCGTGATGCGGGACCACGACAGGCCCCGGAAGAGCCCGTCGACCCGGTCATCGGCCAGCACCCGCGCGGCATCTTCGGCGGCCGGACGGTTGACGGCCACGAGCCGGTCATCGGCCGCGAACACGCCGGCGTGTCGGCCGCGTTCGGTCGAGGGCGCGTCGGCTCCAGCGACGCGGCTCCAGGTGGTCCCGGTGGTGCGGGCGAGACACTCCTCCGCCGGCTGGCCGGCATCGAGTTGCCGCGCGTGGCCGAGAACCGCGAGGCCCCGGTCGATCACCCGCTGCACGAGCGCGTAGAGCACGACGCCTTCGCGGGCGAGCGTGGAATCACGGGCCTCGGGACGCGTGGCGCAGGCATAGGCGCCGCCGCGGCCGGCATCGAGCCGGCCCACGAGCGCGAGTCCGCCGGGCAGGAGGGCGAGCGGCACGTAATCTCCCGCGAGACCGCACGACCGCGACACCTCCAGCCCGCCGACCGGCAGGGCGGCGCCCGCGAGCGTGTTGCACAGCAGATCGTCGTCGGTCCGCCACGACACCGGCGCGAGCGGCGGCGCATGGGCCGCCCACGACCGCCACGACAACCCGAGAAACACACCGTCGTCCGGCGCGTCGGGCGGGAAGAAAACCGCCTGCCCGCCGCGGTCGATGAAGGCCCGCATGGGTTCAGCCACGGCGCCCGTGGGCAGGTCGGCCAGCCAGAGGATCGCCGCCGTCTCGTCGAGCGCCGCGGTGGCGAGGCCCGCGGTGGTGATGGTGTCGACGGCAGCCCCCTGCTCCTTCGCAGGCGGGATGCCGGCGATCAGGGCGAGCGCTTCCGCGGCGGCCCTCTCGGCGGCCGTCGGCGCGGTCGACGTCACCACCAGCGTCTTCCGCGGCGGCGGCTCGGCGAAGGCGAAGTAGAAGTCGTTGTCGGCAGCGTTGGCGTCGGCGGGCACGGAGACGCGGCCCCAGCCGCGGGGCGGGGCACCGCGATCGAGCGGGATCACATGGTTCTTGAGCACGGCCTCGCGGCCGGCGAGCTCGACCTCGACGGCGCTCCTCACGCCTCCAATCTCGAAGGCCAGTGGCACCCTGGCGGGCGGGCCATCGTCGGCGCGGGTGACCGTGACCGTGACCACGAGGGACCGCTCGCCGGCTCGGCCCTCGACCCGCACCGCGGGCACGCGGACGGAGAGATTGCCCGCGGCCGGAGCGGTGAACGAGAGCAATTGGAAACGCACCTGCTGGGGGAGCCGGGCGAACGCGTCGCGGATGCCCGCCCAGGCACCGTCCTCGGCGGCCCAGTCGTTGGACCGCTGGTCGGAGCAGATCCAGATCTCGGTCGTGCCAGCGGCGTTCTCGCGGACATGGTCGAACGCCGCCTGCAGCAACTGGGGCAGCGCCGCCGGCACGTCCGTCGGCCCGGCGGCGGGCAGGTCGGCGATCACCCGCGGATCGTCGAGCGGCACGGCCGGCCGCGTCGGATCGGTCAAGAGCAGGCACCGCGAGGCGGCGAGCGTGGCCAGGGCGTCGGCGAGTTGGCGGCGTCCCGTGTCGAGCTTCGTGGCGGGTGCGGCGGGATCTCGAGCCCGCATCGACGGCGAGCGATCGACGATCACCAGCGCCGTGTCGGGCCGGCCGCCGCCGGCCAGCGCCAGCCAACCACGGGACAGCGGCCGGCCCGCGGCCAGGATCACCGCGGCCACCGCCGCCATGCGGAGGATCATGATGAGCCAGTGACGCAGCCGCGAGTAGCCGCGGGACAGCGCCTTCGCAGCCACGAGGAACTGCATCGCGGCCCACGGCAGGGTCTGGAAGCGACGCTGGTTGATCAGGTGGATGATCAGCGGCAGCGCCACCAGCGGCAGCGCGGCGAGCACCAGCGGCTGCAAGAACGTCATCGCAGCCCCCTCCCGGCCGCCCGGCCCACGAGAAACCGCGCGAGCGACTGCTCCACCGGATCGCTCGTCAGCACCCGGTGATAGTCGACGGCCGACTCCAGCATCGCCTGCTTGACGGCCGCCTGATGGATCTCGACGGCGCGGTGGTAGCGGTCCGCGATGTCGACGGGGTCGGCAAAGATCGCCCCGCCCCCCTCCATGTCGAGGAAGCGCGTGGGCCGCTGGAGCGTGAAGGCGATCTCCTGCGGATCGAGGAGTTGGAAGACCGCCACGTCATGTCGGCGAAACGTGAGATGCCCGAAGCTCCGGGCCAA
>CAIXGY010000062.1 GCA_903919035.1 uncultured Planctomycetaceae bacterium
CATCCTGAGCTTCGCTTGCTCGGAGACGGCTGCGCTCCGGCATTCCTGCCTGCGTGCGCCGGTCTATGCCGTCTCGAGGGGCTGGGCACACCCGATCCTTCCTCGCTTCCATGGGGCGAGGCGGCGGGGATGCCCGTGCCGTCGAGCCGGCGTTGCTGGCCGAGCGCAACACGGATTGCGAAGCAAGGCCAGCATCGAGTGAGCGCCGGGCACGACGCCCGTCGCGAACGTCCGAGCGAGACGGCACGGGCAGCCCCGACGCCGGGACAGGCGCGGTGACGCGCGAGGATCACGTGCGATCCGTATTACTCGCCGAGTTGCCGACGGTAGGCCGTGCGGAACGGGTTTTCCTGGGGCCCGTCACGATCCTCGTTGACGAGATCCCCCTGCACACCGGCCCACCAGCGATCGTACTCCGCCGCCAGCCGCGCCACGACGTCGGGATGCGCCGCCGCGACGTTCACACGCTCGCCAGGGTCGGCCGCTATGTCATGGAGTTCCCAGCCGTCGGCCCGGTTCTTGGTGTTGACGAGGCTCCAGCGGCCCTCGCGAATCCGGCATTGGCGTAGTGCACTCTCCGCCGCCCGGCCCCGCTCCCAGCGGCCGAAGTGAGTGACCAGGGGCCGGTCGGGCCAGGGGGCCGATGCGTCGTGGAGGAGCGGCACGAGACTACGACCCTCGAGCTTCGCGGCAACGTCCGCAGGCACCGCCGCGCCGGCGATCTCGCAGAGCGTGGGCAGCACATCGACGTGCGCCACCAGGGCCGGCACGTCCCGCCCCTCCGGCAGCGTGCCAGGCCACCGCCAAAAACTCGGCACCCGAGTGCCCCCGCGAAACACGGTGTTCTTCTGCCCACGCATGCCGTCGTTCCACACCTCCGCGCCGTTCGCCGTGCCGTTGTCGGTGGTGAACACCACGAGCGTGTCCTCCGCGAGCCCCCAGGCGTCGAGTGCATCGAGCAGTCGCCCCACGTTGGCGTCGATCGTGTTGATCATTCCGTAGAACTTCGCGATCCGCGCCCGCCGCTGCGCGTCGGCGATCCCGGCGGCCTCGAGCTTCGCGAGGTATGGCGTATCGGAGCCCGGCGGGCAGTCGAGCGGGTCGTGCGGCGCGTTCGTGGCGATCTCGCAGAAGAACGGACGTCCCGCCCGCCGCTGGGCGTCGATCCACTCCAGCGCAGCGGAGAAAAAGACGTCGGTGCAGTAGCCATGCGTCCTCACGAACGCGCCGTCGCTGCGGATGACCGGGTCGAAGTAGGTGTTGCCTGGAGCATCGCCGCAGCTGCCGGGAAAGGTCTGGCCGATGCCGCCGCCGCCGTGGATGAACGCGCGGTCGAAGCCGCGCCGGAGCGGCTGATACTCGTCCTCGTCCCCGAGGTGCCACTTCCCGAAGATGCCGGTCGTGTAGCCGGCCGAGCGGAGCAACTCGGGCAGCGTGGTCGCCGCGAGGGCCAGCCGCTCCCGCTCGTGGATCGTGTGCGTGACGCCGGAGCGGAATTCATGGCGGCCCGTCATCAGGGCTGCGCGGGTGGGCGCGCAGGTCGGGCTCGCGTGGTACTCCGTGAACCGCACGCTCCCGGCGTGGAGCCGGTCGAGGTGTGGGGTGGAGAGCACGGGGTTGCCGAGTGCGGCGATGTCGCCGTAGCCCTGGTCGTCGGTGATCACGAACACGATGTTCGGAGGGGCCGCCGCGAGCCGCGTCGCCGCGCCCACGAGCGAGGCGAGGGCCGCAGCGAGGACGACGGATGGACGGAATCCCATGGGGTGATGCGTCATGGTCGAACCTCGGACCGCGGACGGGCTGATCCGCACGCTTTCACCATACCGTGCCGCTACGGCAGCCGTCCCGCGAGCAGGCGGCAGGCTTCCAGGTATTTGTCGCGGGTTCTGGCCACGATGTCGGCCGGCAGTTCGGGGGGCGGACTGGCCTTGTCCCAGCCGCTCGACTCCAGCCAGTCGCGGACGAACTGCTTGTCGAACGAGTCGGGTACCCGGCCCTGACCAGCGTCGGCCGCCGGCCAGAATCGCGAACTGTCGGGCGTGAGCACCTCGTCCACGAGGATCACCGACCCGTCGGGCAGCCGGCCCCACTCGAACTTCGTGTCGGCGAGCACGATCCCCCGAGCGGCGGCGTGCTCGGCACCCCGCGTGTAGACATCGATGCTCTTGGCGCGGAGCTCGGCCGCGAGTTCGGCGCCAATCGCGGCGGCCATGGTGTCGAACGGCACGTTTTCGTCATGGCCACTCGCGGCCTTCGTCGCCGGCGTGAAGATGGGGGTGGGCAGACGGTCGCCCGGGGCGAGACCGGCCGGCAGCGGCATGCCGCAGACCGTGCCCGCGCGTCGGTATTCCGTGAGCCCCGAGCCGGCGAGCCAGCCGCGCACCACGCACTCGAACGGGATCACGTCGGCCCGCCTGACGAGCATCGTCCGGCCACGGAGCGGCCCGCGGTCGATGTCCGCCGGAAGTCCCATCGCATCGACGTCGGTGGTGATCAGGTGGTGGGCCACCGGCCGGGGGCCGTGCGCGAGCAGATCGAACCAGAACGCCGAAATCGCGGTGAGCACCTTGCCCTTGTCGGGAATCGGCGTGGGGAGGACCCAGTCGAAGGCGCTGATCCGATCGGTGCTGACGATCAGCAACGATTCGCCGTGGACAGGCGACGTGAAGCGGTAGCAGTCGCGAACCTTGCCACGGAGGGGCGGCCCGAGAGGCAGGTCGGTCCTGACGACGGTCGCGGTCATGCTGCTCATGGCGGCCCGTTGTACGACGCCGGCCGAACGCCGCCAACGGACGCCCGTCGGCGTGCGACCGCGACGCCGGATCGCCACGTCCGTGTCGCGCCGTGGCGGCGGCGGACGCCGGGTTCAGCGGCGCTGGATCGCCGGGGCATTCTCCACGTCGTGCAGCACGTCCTGCAGTTGGTCGGCGAGTTGGTCGATCTGCATCTGGAGCATGTCGGTCGGCGAAGCCAGGAACACCGGATCGTCCCAGATGTCAGCCCGCAACCGCGCGATTTCGAGGTGGAGTTCCCGGAGCCGCATATCGAGCGGCTGCACCGCACCGGCTTGACGGCGATTGACGGCACGGGCCGCCTCGAGGTTCTGCTCGGCGAGGGTGACGGCGACCTGAGCGGCCCGCTGCTGGGCGGCGATCCCGTAGCCGTGGGGCTGGCGGCGGGTTTCCGCCAACTCATGGCGGAGCAGATCGATCCGCGCCCGCAGGCTGCACAGATCGGACTCACTCACCTGGCCCGGCATGTGCGAGTTGAGGTGTTCGGCCTTCGCGAGCCGGGCCTCCGCGAGGCGGAGACGCGTCTCGGCATACTTCGAGTGCAGTTCGCCGTTCCACCAGGCCGGCGACGGCGGATGCAGGCCGCTCTCCGGCTGGGCCAGCGCCCACGTGACGGCCGCCACGGCCAGCAACAATGATGCGGCGACCATGATCGCGGAGGGGCGGGTCACGGGGCGTGACGACTCCATCGGGGGGGCACGTTCGGGCCGAACACGACCCGAGCCGAAAGGGGGCGGCGACACGAACACATGCTAGGCAGCACGCGGGTGGGCCTGGCGCCGGCGGAGGGCTGTGTGCCGTACGGCAGCGGAGACACCTTCCGCGATCGTGGGTGGCCCATCGTGGCCCGATGGCGAGCTTCAGCAGAAGTCGCGCGACATGCGGGGCAGGGAGGCCAGCGCCGAAGTGGGCGGGGGAGACGTCGTCGCGGCGGCCGGACGCACGCCGTCCTCGAGCCGCATCGCCACCACGTGCACCACCGCGCCGCGCCGCTGGATGCGGCCGTGCACGACGAGCACCGCCGCGCGGCGGGCCGGCGCGGCGGCCGCCTCCCAGACGTCGGGCCGCACGACGACGTTGGCCGCGCCCGTCTCGTCCTCGATCGTGAGGAAGAGCATGCCCTTCGCCGTGGCCGGCCGCTGCCGGGTGAGCACGATTCCCGCCACGGCCACCCGCCGCCCCTCCGGTGCGGCGACGGCATCGGCCGTCGTCACCACGCCCTTCGCCGCGAGCCGCTTGCGCTCGAAGCACAGCGGATGGGCGGCGAGCGACAGGCCGCCCGTGCGGTAGTCCTCGATCACCTCCTCCTGCGCGGTCATTTCCGGCAGCAACTCGCCGTCATCGTCGTCTTCGTCCTCGTCGCAGCCGTCGAACAGCGGCCGCCGACCGGGCTTCTCGAGGCTCTGCAGCGCCTCCCACACGGCGCGCCGCCGCGAGAGCCCCAACGACCCCAGCGCACCGGCCCGTGCGAGGGGCAGCAGTTCGTCACGACCGAGACCAGCCCGCACGACGAGATCGCGGGGCAGGCGAAAGGGTCCGGCCCGCCGCGCCGCCTCGATCCGCGCGGCCGCCGCCTCACCGAGCCCGTAGACCTGCTCGAGTCCCAGCCTGATCGCAGGCTGCCTGCCGGCGACCGGCCTTCCACGATCACCCGCTCCCGCCACCTCCAGCGACGCATGCCAGCCACTGGCATTGACGTCGGCGGGCAACACGACGACGCCGTGGGCTTTCGCGTCGCGAACGAGTTGCGCGGGGGCGTAAAAACCCATCGGCTGGCTGCCGAGCAGGGCGGCCGTGAAGGCGGCCGGGTGGTGGCACTTCAGCCACGCCGACACGTAGACGAGCAGGGCGAAACTCGCCGCGTGCGACTCGGGAAAGCCGTATTCGCCAAAACCGCGGATCTGTGTGAAGACCTGCTCGGCGAAGTCGCGGGACAGGCCCCGCGCGAGCATGCCTTCGACGAGCCGCTTGTGGAATTCGTCGATCACGCCCGGGCGGCGCCACGCCCCCATCGCCCGCCGTAATTGATCGGCCTCGCCCGGCGTGAAGCCCGCCGCCACCACCGCCAGCCGCATGGCCTGCTCCTGGAAGAGCGGCACGCCGAGCGTCTTCTCCAAAACGTCGCGGATGTCATCGTTGGGGTAAGTGACGGGCTCCTCTCCCGCGCGCCTGCGCAGATACGGGTGCACCATGTCGCCCTGGATCGGGCCCGGTCGCACGATCGCCACCTCGATGACAAGGTCGTAGAAGCACCGCGGCTTGAGCCGCGGCAGCATGCTCATCTGGGCCCGGCTCTCGATCTGGAAGACCCCCACGGTGTCGGCGCGGGAAATCATCTCGTAGACCGCCGGATCCTCGGAGGGCACCGTGGCGAGGGTGAGCCGCGGGCCGCCCGCCTCCGCGACCAGGTCGAACGCCCGACGGATCGCGGTGAGCATGCCGAGGGCGAGGCAGTCGACCTTCAGGATGCCGAGCTCGTCGAGGTCGTTCTTGTCCCACTGCACGATCGTGCGGCCGTCCATCGCCGCCGGCTGGATCGGCACGAGGTCGCGGAGATCGCCCTTCGTGATCACCAGGCCACCGACGTGCTGGCCGAGGTGCCGAGGAAATCCGACGAGTTGCCCCACGAGTGTCACGAGCCGCGTGCAGGTGGCGTCGGCCGGATCGAGTCCCGCCTCCGCGAGTCTCGCCGGCACGTCGTCCACGCCGTCACCCACGTCGAGCACCGCCGCGATCGCTTCGACGCGGTCGAGCGAGAGGCCCAGCGCCTTGGCCATGTCACGGACGGCTGACCGGAGTCGATAGGAGATCACCTCGGCCGTCATGGCCGCCCGGTGGCGACCGTAGGTTTCGTAGACGTATTGAATCACCTCCTCGCGACGCTGGTGCTCGAAGTCGACGTCGATGTCGGGAGCCTCGCGCCGTTCGCGGCTCACGAACCGCTCGAAGAGCACGTTCATTCGCGCGGGATCCACCGCCGTGATGCCCAGGCAGTAGCAGATGGCGGAGTTGGCGGCCGAGCCTCGGCCCTGGCAGAGGATGCCCCGACGGCGGGCGAACTGAACGATGTCCGACACGGTGAGGAAGTAGGCCTCGTAGCCGAGTTCGGCGACGAGATCGAGCTCGTGCTCGATGAGGCTGCGGACTTTCCCCGGCACGCCGGCCGGATACCGGGCATGCGCCCCCTGCCAGACGACGTCGGCGAGATGGTCGCGCGGGGCGCAGCCGGTGGGCACCGTGGCATCGGGATAGTCGTAGCGGAGTTCATCGAGGGAAAACGTGCAGGCAGCGGCCACCTCGACGGCGCGATCCATCGCCCCCGGCAATGCCGCGAACCGCTCGGCGAGCAGGCGACGGTCGTGAAGGTGGCGCTCGCCGTTGGCGAGCAGGCGACCGCGGATCGCATCGACGGTGGCTCCGTGACGGACAGCGGCCAGCGCGTCGTGGAGCGGGAGGCGAGCCCGCTCGTGGTAGCGGACGTCGCCCGCAGCGACGATGGAGACGCCCGCCATCCGTGACACATGGGCGAAGCAGTTCAGCCGGTCGGCGTCGTCGCCCGCGAGCGCCACCTCGGCGAGCGTCACGAGCCGGTCGTCGAAGACACTCCGCCAGTGCTGCACGGCCTCGATCGTGTCGGTGATCCGGCCGACATCGCGGAGATCGCCGCCCACGACCTCCGCCAGCGGCACGCCCGCCCGCAGGCCGCCGGCATGGCGGGCGACGTCGTCGAACGTGATCGGGCACCGGGTCGCGGCGACCTCACCCCTCACGGCCGCATCCCCGCCGCCGCGTCGTCCATGGCCCGGCATGAGCCGCTGCGAATTCAGCGTCAGCAGCCGACAGAGGTTGGCGTAGCCCATGCGGTCGGCCGCCCAGACCACTAGCGGCGCCGCGTCGCACGGGTCGAGCCGCGCGCCGACGACGAGCCTGATGCCGGCCTGCTTCGCCGCTCCATGCGCCCGCACGATGCCGGCGAGCGTGGCCCGGTCGGTGATCGCCAGAGCCTCATAGCCGAGCACCCGCGCTCGCTCCACCAACTCCTCGGGATGCGACGCCCCTTCGAGAAACGAGAAGTTGCTCGTGCAGTGGAGTTCCGCATACCGCGGCTCCGACGAATCCATGCCGTGCGTCGTCGTGGTCATCGTCTCACCTCACGCAAACACCCCGTGCAAAAACCAGCCCCCGTCCCGCAGGCTGCGAAACAGCCAGAACCGCTCCCCCGTCTCCGTCTCCGCCACGTAGTAGTCGCGTCGCACCGTCGGCCCACGCCACCACGCCGTCTCGATTCGTTCGGGGCCCAATGCCCGCGCCACGACGTGCAGACGACCGCCAAGCCGAAATCGCACCGGCGGCCCGTCGGGCGCGACCGACACCATGCCGGCGCGCAGCGCTTCGAGCCTCACGGGCCTGGGGGCGAGCCAGACCGGCCGGCGGCCGGCCACGACGCCCGCGCCCGACATACCCGCCCCCGCTGCACCCGGCGGCGCCGCGAGCCAGGCATGCTCCGGCTGCGGATCGGCCACGAGCCGCGGCTCGCATACGGCGGCTCGGCCCAGCCGTCCGGCCAATCGGTCGAGGAGCGCGGCCGCCTCGCCGTCGGCGGCGGCGTCGGCGGCGCCGAAGAGCGACCGTTGTCGGCACACGGTTGCGGCCGTTGCCACCACCTCCACAACGATCGACTCGATCTCCCGAGGCAGGCGCGAGCGGCCCAGCCGCAGGAGCGCGAGATCCACGAGATGCCGGGCCGATGCACTCGGCCGGAAGACACCTACGTCGATCACCGTGGGCGCCGCACCGGCCGACCGGGATCCGCACGCATCGAACATCGTCACGGCGGGCTCCAGCCGCACCTGCAGCGCGAGCACGCCCTCCCCCCGCGCCGCCAGCGGTGCCACGCAGTCGCCCACGAGTCGCTCGAGCACCGCGCCGATCGTGTCGGCCACCGCATCGGCGGCCACGAGTGGCACGTCGAACGTCCGCGCGGCCCGGGGCAATTCAGCGCAGTGCGGCGCCACCGGTGGCTCGGGGAGCAAGCCCAGAAACTCCGCCCGACGCCGCGCGAGTGACGGCGGAAACCGCGCTGCGAGACTCTTTGCCGAGAGCCTCAGGACCCCGCCGACCGTGTCGATGCCCACCTCGCCGAGCGCGGCGAGCGTGGCGGCGTCGAGCCGCAACGCGGCTGCGGGCAGGCCGGCGACCGCCGCGGTGGCGGTGCCGGGGGGCACGACGGCCCACCGAGGTTTGCGCACGCGGCCGTTCCGGCAGGATCTGGAACCGGGCGTGGCGAGAAGGTCGGTGTGTCGCGCGGCCGCCCACGATGCCCCGCCGGTGTCGGCGATGCCGATGCGGGCGTGCAGGCCACGGGCCGCCAACGTCCAGACAGCCGTGCGGGCGAGCGACTCCTCTCCACCGAAGAAGCCGGCCGTGCCCGCGACGTCGAGGCGGATGCATTCCGGCGACGCGTCGCGCTGCATCTCTTCGACGCCGACGGTCGGCGAGAAGCGGCGGCACCAGCGGGCCAATCGCTCGAGAACCGACCGATCCGCGGCCGGATCGTCGGCTGCGACCTCCGCCACGTGACAGGCCCGCGAGCCGTGGGCGAGGGCGAGCACGGCCATGCCCTCGGCCAGCGACGTGCCCGGCGGGATGTCGGGGTGGCGGCTCCCGCGGTGCGATGTCCGCGGCGGTTCGGCCCAGGCCCACGCCACGATCGTCATCACGCCACGTCGCTCGCGCCGACAGACGAACACCGGCACTTTTCGCAGTTCGGGCCGTTCGAGCAGCCGCCGCTGCACCGGCCAGCGCGGCAGCCAGATCGTCATGACGCGCGGCACGTCACACCCCCCTCCGGCCCGATCTCCGCTCCAGCCCCGCGCCCGACCGGCGGGCGCTGGGGCCGGTGCGACATCGGCACCACACCGCCGACCGCGGCCGCGCGACCCCGCGCCATGTCGAGCACGATCTCGACGGGCCGGGCGGCACCGGAATCGACGCCGCACCACGCTCCCCCCACCCGCGCGATCCGCAGGCGTCGTTCGTGAAGCGAACCGCCGGGAACCGCCGACACGGCCAGCCTCGACTCGGCCCACGACGGCTCGTGCAGCGCCTGCGGCGACCGCACGAGCAGTCCCACCGTGCCCACCGACCGTGACGCCAGTTGCCAGCGGCGCATGGCCGTCGTCCACTGGTGCAGGCCGCCGCGTCCCGCAAGCCGCCGCTCCTCCGTCATGCCACGCTCGAAGGACACGGCCGCGGCCAGTCGCGGCCACGCCACCACCGCCGCCACGCCGGCGCAACGGAGTGCCTGCTCGATCGTCCAGATTTCGTCGTCATCCCGCGACGGTCTGGCCACCACGAGCCGCGCACCGTCGAGCCACGGCAGCACGGCCGGAGGATGGAACCAGCCCGCTCGATCGACGACCACGATCAGGCCGCTGCCGGTGTCGCCACGCGGTGCCGCCAGCCGACAGGCGATGGCACAGGCGAGCGTCGCCGCGCCGACGCCGCAGGCGGCATCGACATCACCCGCCAGCCACTCGACGAGGCTGCCGGGCCGCACTCCACCGCCAGCCAGCAGGCCGTCGAGCGCCGGCCAACCGCTCGACACGGCTTCACGGCTGACCACCCGACCCTGCAAGTGGCCGGCGCTCGTCACGCCGGCCCGCTCCAGACTCGGCAGCCCCATGGCGGTGAATCCCGGAAATGCCTGCCCAAACGTCACCATCACCCGTCCTCCGCATCGGCCGTCCACAAAATGTACGCACGTACAGTATCGGCAGAGAGCCGGCGCGTCAACAACCCGGCGTCTACCCGCCCCGGCTCGCACGAACGCCGGCCCCGGTGGAGAATTGCCACACTCCTCACCCATGGCTGCCATGCCCGACTGTTCCCGGATGCTCGTCGCCGCCTGTCTCGCCGTCGGCACCGCCGCGGCCGCCGCCCCCGCGGCGATTCCCACCGACCTCGCCTCCTTCCAGCGCGACGTGTCCCCGGCGATCCTCGCGCGGCGGCCCGTCCCCGCGAAACAGTGGCGGCAGATCGAGCCGGCGGTGCACGCCCTCGCGCTCGCCCACGCCGACCGCCTCGCGGCCCTCGACGATGACGCCCGCACGACGACCCTCGCCACGCTTGCCGACTTCATCGACGCGCGTCGCGCCGCGGCCGCGGCGACACCGGTTCTCGGCCCCGGCCGCGCCGTGATCGGGCTGCTCGATCCGGACCGCGGCCTCGAACCCAAGGAGATCACCGCGATCGCCACCGCCTACGGCTGCACGCCGCAGACCATCCTCAAGCAGGACACACCCGGCGAGACGCTCGACACGGTCGCCGCCGAATTTCTCGCCGCGATCCGCGCCGCCGCTGAGTCCGGGGCGCCGACCACCGTGATCGTGCTCGGTCACGGCCTGCCCACCGAGATCCAGAGCTACCACATTCCCTGTGCCAACCTCGCAGACGCCCTCCTCGACGGTGCGGCTGCCCGGGCCGGAGCGGGAGGCGCGGTCGACTTCGGCCGGCTGGTGATCATCTGCGATGACTGCTTCAGCGCCGACTTTCTCGCCAACCTCAACACCGCGATCGAGGCCGGCTGCCGCGACCGCGGCTGCAGGCTCCAGTCACTCCCGGCCTGCATCGCGGGCACGAACCATGGCCGCTACGGCCACGCGGACGTCGGGGAGAAGTTCGTGCCTCACTTCTGGCGGGACGTGATCGAACTGTATTTCATCCGCCGACCGCATCCGCCCGCCGTGACGCTTCGCCACTTCTTCGAGAACGTCGATGCCATGATGTACGGCTACGGCCGCGTGCCGCTCGTCGTCGGCACCGAGATCACGGGCTGGCGGCTCGTCGATCCGGATCTCGTGCAGGATCCGGCCGTGTTCGTGCCGCTCACCGACGACGACCTCGCGACCCTGCGCCGCATCCTGGGCCTCGGGGAAGACGCCCCGCTCCCCCGCTGGCTCGACGCGGGCTGAAACAGCCCCCGCGCAAGCGTCGCGCTCGGATCGGGGAAGGCGAGGGGATGCCCGTGCCGTCGGGCCGGCGTTACAGGCCGAGCGCAGCCAGGATTGCGAAGCGAGGGCGGCCACGGCTTTTTGACCGGTCGGCCACGTGGACAAAGGCCATGGATGGCTTTGTCCACGGACAGCTAGAAGATCCCGAGCTGATCCCGCGCGGCCTCGGTCATCCGATCCGGCGTCCAGGGCGGATCCATGACGATTCGCACCTCCACCGCCGCCACGTCGGGCCGCCGGCCGACCGCCCGCTTCGTGTCGGCGATGAGCTGCGGGCCGGCGGGACAGGCGGGGCTGGTCATCGTCATGTCCACCGCCACGTGCTGCTTGCCGGGCTCGTCGGCCGACGGACCGATGGTCACGCCGTAGATCAGGCCCAGGTCCACGATGTTGACGAACAACTCGGGATCCTTGACTTCCTTGAGAATCTCGCGAATCGAATCTTCGCAGAGCGGCAGATCGGTCGCCGGGGTCACGGCGGCGACCGACGGAGCGCCCGCATCGGCCGGCGACGATGCGGGCGTCGCCGCCACCGGGGCCGCAGGCACCGCACCGGAGGTCGGCCCGCCAACGCCCGCCGCCGCCCGCAACCGCACCCACACGCCGCCACCTTCGGCCTTCACGTCGTGGGAGCGCGTCGGCCGGATCGCCGGCATCGTGAGCGCTGCACCGGTGCGGATGTCGAACCTGGCACCGTGTCTGGGGCAGGAAATCGTGTGATTTCGGAGCTCGCCGTCGGCCAAAGGCCCGCCGTCGTGCGTGCACACGTCGTCGATCGCGTGCCAGGCGCCATCCACGTGAAACAGCGCCACCATCTCCCCGTCGACGTCGACGAGCGTCTTGCCGGGATCGGGCACCTCGGCAACGTCACATACCCGCACGAAGTCCGACATCGGTGTGTTCTCGAAAGAGGGCGGGGCAGGGGAAGGATGTCACGAGACGCGGCGGATGCGGCGGCCGATCGCCCGGGCGAGGGCCTCGCGAACCTGCGGAATCGTGATCCGATCGAACACCTGCTGGAAAAAGCCGGCGACGACGAGCCGCGCCGCCTCGTCGGCGGACAGCCCGCGGGCCTGGGCATAGAAGATCTGCTCGGCATCCACGCGGCCGCTCGTCGCTCCGTGGGTGCAGCGGACGTCGTCGGCCTCGATCTCCAGGCCCGGAATGGAGTCGGCACGGGCCTCTGCCGAGAGCATGAGGTTGTCGTTCCGCTGGTAGCCGTCGGTCTTCTGGGCGGCCTTGTCCACCTTGATCATGCCCCGCCACACGAGCCGACTGCGATCCTGGAGAGCACCCTTGTAGAGCAGGTCGCTTCTGCAGGCGGGAGCCTCGTGGTGCTGGAGCGTGTTGTAGACGAGGTGCTGCCGGCCCTCGGTGAACATCACGCCGTTGACTTGGGCCTCGGCACCGCGACCGACCAGGGCCACGTCCTGCGCCACCTGCGAGAGGCGGCTGCCGAGGGCTCCGAGCGTCCACTGGAGCCGACCGCCCGCCTGGACCACGGCCTTCTGCCGCGCGACATGCCAGACGCCGGTGTTCCAATTCTGGAGGTTCACCATCCGCAGAAACGCCCCAGGGCCGACCACGATTTCCGTGCCGCCGCAATGGAAGCCACCGGCCGTGCCCGCCGCACCGCCGCCGGCAGTCTCCGTGAGCACCGTGGCCTCCGCACCTTCGTCGAGCACGACGAGGACGTGGGACGTGTCGACCCCACCGTCCGTGATGCCGGCCACGACATGGAGCGGCGCGGCGATCCGCACACCCGGCGGCACATACAGCACGGCGCTGGCCGCGTGGAAGGCCGCGTGCACGGCGGCGAACCAGTCGCACTGCGGATCGATGACGGAAAACCAGTGCGGCCGAAAGGCGTCGGGACGTTCGGCCAGAAACCGCTCGGCCGGGCCGAAGACCACGCCGCGATCGGCGAGTTCACGATCGAGCTCCTCGCGGACGACGTGGCCGTCCAGCGTGCCGAGACGCCCCGCCAGCCTGCCCTCGATTCGCGAGTCGACACCGGCGTCTACCGCGTGCTCGGCCACCTCACCGGACAGGATCGCAGCGGCGAGCAGCCCCTCGGGCGCCGCCGTTCCCGCGGCCGGCGCCGGCCGCGGCCCCCAGGCCTTCGGCTTGAAGAGCCGCAGGTCGGTCCGCATCCAGTTTTCGTCGCGCCGGTCGGGCAGGCCGAGCGACTCCAGTCGCTCGAGGGCTGCACGACGGCCCTCGACCACCCATTCGGGCTCGGACGTGGATCCGACGAGCCGCTCCAGCGAGGCGCGATCGAAGGCCGTGAAAGACGGGTCGGAGGCCGTGGCCGAGGTCATCGCGGTCACCCCACCGAGCCTTCCATCTGGAGTTGGATGAGCTTGTTCATCTCGACGGCATATTCCATCGGCAGTTCCTTGACGAGCGGCTCGATGAACCCGCCCACGATCATCGTGCTGGCCTCGGCCTCGGTGAGCCCGCGGCTCATGAGGTAGAAGAGTTGCTCCTCACCGATCTTCGACACGCTCGCCTCGTGGCCGATCGTGACGTCCTGCTCCTCGATCTCGATGTAAGGGTAGGTATCGCTGCGGCTCCGGTCGTCGAGGATCAGGGCGTCGCAGACGACGCTCGACTTGCTCTTCTTCGCCCCTGGCTCCACCTTCACCAGCCCCCGATAACTGGCCCGACCGCCGTTCTTCGAGATGCTCTTCGACACGATCCGGCCGCTGGTGTGCGGGGCGGCGTGGACGATCTTCGCACCGGCGTCCTGGTGCTGCCCGGCCGACGCGAAGGCGATCGACAGGATCTCTCCGCGGGCTCCCGGCTCCATGAGGTAGACGGCGGGATACTTCATCGTGAGCTGGCTGCCGAGGTTGCCGTCGATCCACTCCATCAACGCGCCCTCGTAGGCCATGGCCCGCTTCGTGACGAGGTTGTAGATGTTGTTGGCCCAGTTTTGGATCGTCGTGTAGCGGCAGCGGCCGTGCTTCTTGACGACGATCTCGACGACCGCCGAGTGGAGGCTCTCGGTGGAATACATCGGGGCCGTGCAGCCCTCGACGTAGTGCACCTGCGCCCCCTCGTCGACGATGATCAGCGTCCGCTCGAACTGGCCCATGC
>CAIXGY010000063.1 GCA_903919035.1 uncultured Planctomycetaceae bacterium
CTCGAGCCCGCCGCTGGCATGCCACGCGACGTCGGCGGTGCGATCGTCGACACGCTGTTTCCCCTGGCCGACGATGGCCGGATTCCGGTGGCCGCCGTCACGGGCACCAACGGCAAGACGACCGTGGTCCGGCTCCTGTCCCATCTGGCCGCGACCGGTGGGGCCACCGTCGGCACGACGTGCACGGAGGGGGTATGGATCGGTGGGCGGCAGATCGACACGGGCGATTGCAGCGGGCCGAAGAGCGCGCGGCGGGTGCTCGCGCATCCGGCCGTGACCACCGCCGTGCTGGAAACGGCCCGCGGGGGCATCCTGCGCGAGGGCTGCGGCTTCGACCGGTGCGACGTGGCGGTGGTCACGAACATCGCCGCGGGCGACCATCTCGGGCTCGACGGCATCGACACGCCCGAGCGGATCGCCTGGGTGAAGGGGGCGATCGTGGCCGCGGTGCGGAAGACCGGCGCGGCCGTGCTCAACGCCGCCGATCCGCTGGTGGTCGAGATGAAAAAGTGGTGCAAGGGACAGGTCGTCTATTTCGCGCTCGACCCGGCCAATCCGTTGCTCGTCGCGCACCTCGCGGAGGGGGGGCTGGCCGCGACCGTGCGGGAGGGCTGGATCGTGCTCTGTGACGGTCCACGCGAGACCCGTCTGGCCCACCTCGATCGCGTGCCTCTGGTCCACAAGGGCATCGTCCCCTTCCAGGTCGAGAATGCCCTGGCCGCCGCGGCCGCCGCGTGGCGGCTCGGCGTGCCGCTGGAACTCGTCCGCATCGGTCTGGAGAGTTTCCCGGCCAGTGCCGCCGGATCGCCGGGCCGGTTCAATCTGCTCGATCTCGACGGGGTCTCCATCGTCGTCGACTACGGGCACAACGTGTCGTCGCTGGAGCAGATCTGCGCGGCCCTGCGGAAGTTGCCCCATTCCCGGCGGGCCGCGGTCTATTCGGCGGCCGGCGATCGGCGCGACGAGGACCTGCTCGCCCAAGGCAGGATCCTCGCGGCGGAATTCGACCGTGTCGTGGTCTACGAGGATGCCTATGTCCGCGGTCGGGCGGCCGGCGACATCACGAGGTTGATCTCGCAGGGCGTGCGGGAGGCGGCCGTGGCGACGAGGCCGGTCACCGTCGAGGCGGGGGGCACGTGGGCCGAGTCCGCTGCGCTGGTGCTCGGCGCGGCCCGGCCCGGCGACCTCGTGCTGCTCCAGGCGGACGTCGCCGAGGAGGCGCTGCCGTGGCTGCTGGAGCGCTACGGCGCGAGGCTGCGGGAGACGACCGTCGTCGAGATGGCCGCGGCCGCAGTGCCCGTGCGGCGTCCGTGACGCCCTGCCGTCCGGCCGCCGCCGACGCGTGCCGTGACTCGGGGCGACTGGCCGCGATCCGGCGGGGACTCCGGCTTCGCTGTCCGCGGTGCGGCCATGGTCGGCTGTTTCGCGGCTGGTTCCGCATGCACGCCTCCTGCACCGCCTGCGGCGCATCGTTCGCCCGCGAACCAGGCTTCTACCTGGGCAGCATCTACATCAACTACGGCGTCACGGTGATCGTGACCGGGGCGCTCTACGCGGCGCTCGTCGTCGGCGCGGGGGTGTCCGCGCGAACGGCGCTGGCCACGTGCCTGGCGGTGGCCGTCGGGCTGCCGGTGGCGTTCTTTCGACACGCCCGCAGTCTGCTGCTGGCGCTCGACGGCACGGTGAATCATCGGCAATCGCCCGGGGCGGCGTCCGGCGCCTCGCCGCCGGACGATCTGGCCGGACTCGCCGCCGACGACGGCCGCGCCGGCTGCGCGATGGGCGTGGCGCTGGCCCTCGTGCTCTTGTTCGGCCTCGGCATGGCCGTCGCCACGATCGTCTGGTCGGCCGGGAACCCCGATGGGGCGGCCGACGCCGTCGACCTGCGGTAAGCGTGGCTACTTCAGCCCGGGCCGGCGGTCGAGGGCGCCGCGGACGCCGAGTTGCTCGGGATGGCGGGCGATCTTGTCGGTGAACACGCGGACGTCGTCCACGATCGGTCGCAGTTCCCGGGTGAGCTTGTTGACGTTGGACGCCGCCTGGGCGAGGTCGTCGTAGACCTTGGGGTCGCGGACGAGGCGGCCGAGCGTGCCCTGGGAGTCGTTGAGCGATCGGGTGAACAGCGCCGCCTGCTGGAGGGTCTCGTCGAGGCGGCCGATCGTGCGGTCGACCTGGGCCACCATGCCCGCGCCGCGCTCGCCGAGCGGCCTGGTGAGGCCCTCGAGATTCCGCAGGTTGCGGTCGGCGGTGTCGACGGTCGTGCCGATGCCCTGGACCGTCTTGCGGAGGTCCGCCATGACGGCGGGGAGATCGTCGAGCGCCGCCTTGATCTTGTCGCGGGCGGCCGGATTCCCGAGCACGTCGTTGACGTTGGTCATGGCGACATTGAAGGCGTCGAGCGCGGCCTCCGTCTTCTCGACCATGCGCGAGAAGCGATCGTCCTCGCCGAGCAGGAGCTTGTCGATGTTGGCGGACAGCTTCGACACCGACTCGCTGGCCTGGGAGAGCGAGTCGAGGGCGCTGCCGAGTTTGGGCTCGAGTTGGGCGAACACCTCGAA
>CAIXGY010000064.1 GCA_903919035.1 uncultured Planctomycetaceae bacterium
CCTGCCTGGGTTCGTCGGGCCGTGCCGCAGCATGCATCGAGGCGTGGATCTCGGAGGTGAACTCCAAGTATGCCACCATCCCGGCCGCCCCGAGGCCGGCCATCCGGCTTGCTATCCCGCAAGCCTCCGATTTTCGGGGTACGTCATGGCAACCGGAGATGACGTGCAAGCCCCACAGACATTTCTCCGGGTCCTCTTCCGGCCGTCCAGGGACAGCCGCCGGCGGGGGGGTGAGGGGACGCCTGCACCCCTCCCGCCGACGGCCCGATGCGCCGAACGCCTTCGGCCACCGACTGGGAACGATACCACCCGTCCTCCAGAGGGGTGGATTCGGAGGCGGTCACCTCCGTTTGCGGTCGCGGATGGCCGGCGCGGAGGCGAGCGTCAGGACGATCACCTCCTCGCCGGTCACCGGGCTGATGTCGTGGTGGACGTTGATCGGAGCGGCTCCCGCGGCGTCGCGCACGAGTGCCTCGAGCACCGGCCGTCCGGCGCTGACAAGATGCGTGCGGAGTTGCTTGAGCAGATCGGCCCCGCGGCCGTTGCCAGGGCCGGCGCCGTCGAGCAGTCGTGTCTCGGCAGCCGTCAGCACCCCCTCCAGATGGACGAACACACGGTTGTCGACGAGATGGGCGTGGACATTCCGCGGCCCGCGACCCATGTACTCCTGCTGGAAGCGGGCGATCGCGTCGCAGACGGCCGCCTCGATTTCACCCTGCGACCTGGTCATCGACGCGCTCCGCGGTTGCCCGCCGCCGAGCCGGCGCCAGCGCTTGGCCGCGAGGACCGAAGCGCCGGCGCCGCACCCGCCGGAACCCTCGCACGGCAATCCCCACCTTGGTGGGGGTGTCCTGTGCACTGCTGATTTCGGCGCGATGCGATCCTCGGCTTCACTTCTTTTCGAAACGCCGCATGGCGGCCCTGGCGCGGCCCGAACGTGGGATCACCACGCGGCTTTGGATGCGCGAAACGTTTTGGATGTGCCGAACCTGGGGGCGGCACGGTGCGGTGATCCGCATCCGGGGAGCGCGCGAATCGCGGGAAGAGTCGGTCGGCGCCGCGCGAGTGTCGTTCGCGATGATTTTTCCGACGATTCAACGAGCCGGAAAATTTTTCTTGCGTTACCCAGATTGCCCAATATACTTCCCCCGTTCCTGGGCAGCGGAGTCGCATCGCGGCTCCCGAGGCCCTGGAAATCCGCGTGGCACACGTCTCGCGGTCGATTCGACGGAAGACGAGTCGAGGGGCAGCCCGGCCGTGGTGCCGGGGGGTCCGTCGCAGCGTAAGCCGGCGTGAGAGAGAGCCTTCGGGCCTTCTTTCCCGCCGGCTTTTTTCGTTTGTGCTCGGACCGATTCACCCTCGACGCCTCTGGACTGCCATGCAGCGACTCAGCATTCCTGCCCACCGCGTCGCCCGGCAGGTGGCCCAGGCCGCCGGCACGTTCGAACACCTGCTTCTCGGCCGGGTGCCCACGAGCGTCACCATCGTCGTCGATGGCGACCGGATGGTGGTGAGCCTCCACGAGTCGTTCGCGGCCGCCGAGCGCCGCATGGCTCGCGATCCGGAAGGCGCCGCCCGCGTGGGCGAATTCCACCGGTATCTGTTTGAGAACTCGCTCGACTCGCTCATCGGCCACGTGCGGCGGCAGACGGGCGTCGAGCTCCGGGGTGCGATCGCCCACGTGGACGTGGTGACCGGCAGTGTCCTCAAGACGCTGACCACGAGCCCCGACGTCGACCTGTTTCTGCTGGGCCGCGGACTGCCGGCCCTGGGCGTGCCCGTCAACGCGCACGTCCGAGCAAATGGATTCCACAGGACGCGGGCCGCCGGCGGCAACGGAGCCGCCTGACCCGATCCCGGACGGACCCGTCATCACGAGGAAGGTGACCCATGCTGGTGCTGACCAGGAAGAATCGCGAGAGCGTCGTCATCGGGCGTCCAGAGGACAACCAGGTGGCGCTCGAGATCACGGTGCTCGAAATCGAAGGGGGCCGCGTGCGGCTCGGCTTCGAGGCCGACACGCGGATGCCGATCCATCGCCGCGAGGTGTGGGATCGCATCTGCAACGGCGACGGCAATGGACGGGCGGTCGCGACCGCCGGCACACGGACGGAGGACAACCAGCGCGCCGGGGGCTGACGATGAAGTCCCAAGGCGAGATCGAGGCCGCCGTCTGCGACGGCATTTCCCGGTTTCAACAGGAGTTCATCGGCCGCGGGCCGCGGGACATCCACGCGCACCTGCTCGGCACGCTGCTCGTCGTCCGTCTCCAGGGGGTGCTCACGCCGGCCGAGCGCCAGCTGATCGCCCCCTGGCACGAGGCGGCGGGCGCGGCCGTCGGCACCGCTGGCGATGGGGAGGCCGCCACGAACGGCGATGGCAACGGCAACGGTCGGGCGCTGCTCAAGCAGGTCCGCGCGCACATGGTTGCCACCGGGCGGCCGCGGCTGGAGGAGGTGGTGGAGCAGGCCACGGGCGTGAAGCTCGTGAGCGTGCACCACGACATCTCCACGGTCACGGGCGAGGAAGTGATCGTGTTCTCGCTCGCGGAGGCCCCCGCCTGCCGGCCCAAGAAGGTGAAGGTGTGAGCGGCCGCCGGGCGTTCAGGCCGCCGGCACGGCAACGGGAAGCCGCCGGCTCGCAGGGGTGTCGGGCAGGGCGGCCCGCTCCCGGGCGTAGAAGTCTCGGAGCCGCCGGCTGTCGATGCCGAGCGCGCGGCGCACCTCCCCGAGCGGCCGGTCGAGCATCCGGTCGGTGACGGCCAGGTGCACGTCGAGTGCCGGCATCTCGCGGCCGGCCTCGAGGCCGAGGTCGTAGGCCGCCAGGATGGGCAGCGGGATCCGGTAGGGACTCGGATACACGTGAGACACCACGTACCTGAAGAAGCACCGCTCCAGCCGCGACACGGCCTTGGTCGCGCCCATCGTGAACCCGATCACGAAGGCCTCGTCCTGGTTCAGCAGTCCGCGACCGAGGAGCACGTGAATCCGGTCGTGATGGGCGAGATCGACGGCGCCGTGGAGTCGCAGCCAGCCGTGCGGATTCTCGAAGAGCCGCACGATCCAAGGGATCGCCTGCGGGGGCGCGGCCGGCAAGGTGGCCAGCACCTCGCGGAGCGTCAGATGGTCGTTGTCGAGACCGGGAAACCACGCCCGCCAGCCACGCGGCTGCAGGTCGCCACGGCTCGCCTGCGCGACATTCCCGCCGGACGCCACCATGACCGCACCATTGCCCGCTTCCCGCCTGCGCGTATCGTCCCGGCACGATGCCGGAAGTCCCGGGACGCGGCGAGGCGGGGTCGCTCCGGCCTGGGACGACGCCACTCCAATACTATGCAGCTCGGTGCCCGATTCGCCGACCCTTCGAGCCGGTGAGGAATCGCGGCCGCGTTGCGATGAACCGTGCCGGCTCCGGCGTTCGGACACTCTGCGGCCCGGTTCGTCGCCCGGCCGGGCCCTCCACCTGGCTCCGCCCACCGAGCCGGAGCCACGACCAACCTGTCCCAAAGACTCGACCGGCAGGTTTGGGGGTTTCGCATGTATTTCGGTAGCCTGCCCGGCACGCGGAGATCAGGCATGGCCGGGAATGCAATGCGTCTGGTGTGCGTCGTGGTTCTAGTGGCGGCGATCCGGGCTCCGGCTGCGCCGGCCGAGCCGTCGGTGTCACCTGCTGACACGGGCGCGGTCGTCGCCCCGGCGACCGATCCACTCGACGACCTCGAGCCACTCGGCTATCAGCCCCTCGGCATCGTCTCGGGTACGCTCCGGCTCGCGGGCTCGACCACGCTCCAGCAACCCGCCGCCTTCTGGTCGGAAGGTTTCAGCGCCGTGCATCCCGATGCGGCAGTCGGTATCCAGTCGGGCGGCAGCGAGGCCGGCTGGAAGGCGCTCCTGGAGGGCGCGGCAGACGTGGCGCTCCTGAGCCGGCCCGTCTCCGAGATGGAACGCAGGGCGTTCGAGAAGACCGCGGACGCGGTGGGGAAAAAGCTCGTCGTCATTCCCGTCGCCTTCGAGCGACTCGTCTGGATCGTGCATGCCGACAATCCCGTCGCGGAGATCCACTGGTCGCCGGACACGGGCGTCGTGCAGACCGCGGCCGAAGGCGTGGGCCTCACCTGGGGCCGCCTCGGGGCCGACGGCGAACAAGCCGGAGTTCCGCTCCGCGTGCATGCGACTGAACTGGGCTCCGGCACCCGCTGGCACCTCGACCGCCTGCTCACCGGCACGGCGTCGGTCTCGGTCGACGTGAAGGAGCACGCCACGATCAAGGATCTCGCGGTTGCCGTGGCCGCCGACCGGGGGGGACTCGGGCTCATCGGCGACAACGACGGCGTCTGGCCCGGCGTGAAGTCGTCGCCGCTCCTCATCCCGGCCGAGGCAGACCCGCCGGCCGACGCGGTGCCCGGCTCGGAGCGGACGCCCGACTGCCGGCCGCTGTTGGTTGCAATCGCGGTGCCCACGGAGGGCGAGTGGCCCGCGATCCTCCGCGAATTCGTGGCCTACGTGCTGAGTTGGCAGGGCCAATTGGACGTCGCTCAAGACGGCCTCCTGCCGCTCTCGCGATCCGAGATCCTGGCCCAGCGCGAGATCCTCGGCGGCCCGGTGGAGCGGTAGCGGACCATGGAATGCAGGCGACCGATGCAGATGGGCCTCCGGCTTCCTCTCCCTCCGAGAGAGGGCCGGGGAGAGGGTGCCTTCGCGGCCATCCAGCCCGCGCCCGCACCCCCACTCGGCCTGCGGCCGGCCTCGCCCCGAGGGAGCGGCACGATGGCTCGTCACCGGGTCGAAACATTCTTGTGTGTCGTCAACGTCTTCGCGGTGGTTGTCCTGTCGTGCCCTCCCGCCCCCGGGCAGGGCGTGCAGGTGCCTGCCGGTGCGCCTGGTGGATCCAGATACCTGCCACCGGCCCAGGTGCAGCCGGGCCGCTACGTGCTGGGCATCAATGTCCGCAACACGCCCACGGGCGTCGAGATTGCAAGCGTCAATCCCGGAGGCGTGGGCCAGCGGTCCGGCCTCGAGGCCGGCGACCTGATCGTGGCCGTCGACGGCATCCAAGTGGGCTTCGTGGGCGGCCGGCTCAACGACCTCGGTGACGAGATCGCCCGCCGCGTGGACGGTGCCGGTCGCGTGAACCTGCTCGTCCGCAACCGACGGGATGGCGGGCTCGTGCAGGTGCCGATTCAGTTCAACGCGGCAACGAGCCGCGCTGTCATGGGCCGGATCTTCGTGGCGCCGGGAGTGGCCGTGCCGGGCTCGGCGGTGGTGACGATCCGGGTGCTCGACGTCACGCAGCCGCAGTGGCAGAACGTGGCCGTGGTGCAGGGCCAGGCAGCCGTCACCGCCCTGCCGTTTCCATTCCGGCTCGATCTGCCTCCGCTGCCGCCGCAGCACCGCTACGCGATCGACGCCCGCGTCGAGGATCGCGGCCGCGTGCTCGCACAGACGCCCGCGCCGGCGATGCTCGCCGCGGTGGATCGCGACCAGCAGGTCGATCTCACGCTCACGGCCGCCGGCGTGGCGCCCGTCGCCGTGCCGTCCGTCGGGGGCATCCCCGGCCTCGCCCCGCGGGATCAGGTGCAGCGGTGGATCCAGGCATATCTCGGCCGGCCGGTGCGGCCGTTCGAGACGGAGATCTGGTTGGCCACGCTCCAGCGCGGCCGGTCGCTCACCGACGTTCAGGTCGGCATCCTGAGTTCGAGCGAGCTCTTCGAACGGCAGGGAAACAATCGCGACGCCTACGTCGCCGAAGTGTTTCGGCTCCTGTATGGAGTGCCGCCGAATCCGCCGCAGTTCGCCGACCTGCAGGCTCGCTATGCCCGCGCCTTCGGCGTCCGCCAGCGGTTCGTCGAGGACCTGCTCAAGCAGCCGCGGTAAATGGTCCGGGGGGAAAGCCGTCCCCGGCCTCTTTCACGTCATCGACTCAGGAGACGCCAAGGGTTTCCGGGCCCACGGCCAGCGCAGCCCTCTCGAGCAGACGTGTGTCACGGTCCGCTCGACGCCGGTCGACCTATGCTCCAGAGGGCAAGCGGCTGTGGTAGCATCGCGCAGCCCAGGGGTTCTCGACCATGCCCGATCCGCACGCACCCGCGCCGCGCGGCGCCAACGTCCTGCTCGTCGACGACCAGCCGATCATCGGTGAGGCGGTGCGGCGGATGCTCGCCGGCGAAGAGGGCGTGGCCTTCCACTACTGCAAGGACGCCCCTGCGGCCCTGGCCAAGGCCGCGGAGGTTCAGCCCACGGTGATCCTCCAGGATCTCGTGATGCCGGAGGTCGACGGGCTCGAACTCGTGCGCCGGTTCCGGGCCGACGCGGCGTTTCGCGACGTGCCGATCATCGTGCTCTCGACGAAGGAGGAGCCGGCCGTGAAGGCCGAGGCATTCGCGCTGGGCGCCAACGACTACATCGTCAAGCTGCCCGACAAGCTCGAACTCGCGGCGCGGGTCCGCTACCACTCGCGGGGCTACATCGCGCTGCAGGAGCGAAACGAGGCGTTCACGGCCCTCCAGGCGAGCCGGCAGTTGCTGGCCGACGACATCGCCACCGCCGCCCGCTACGTGCGGTCGCTGCTTCCGGCGCCGCAGGACACCGGCCCGATCCGCGCCGACTGGAGGTTCATCCCGTCGGCGTCGCTCGGCGGCGATGCCTTCGGCTACCACCCCCTCGACGCCGACCACTTTGCCGTCTACCTGCTCGACGTGTGCGGCCACGGCGTCGGGGCGGCGCTGCTTTCGGTCTCGGCCTTGAACGCGATCCGGAGCGAGGCCCTGCCGGCCGCCGACTTCCACGATCCCGGAACGGTGCTCGCCGCTCTCAACCGTGCCTTCCCGATGGAGCGGCAGAACGACATGTTCTTCACCGTGTGGTACGGCGTGCACCACGCACCGTCCGGCAGGCTCCGCTGGGCCGGCGGCGGCCATCCGCCGGCGTTGCTCCTGCCGCCGGGATCCGGCGAGCGGCGGCTGCTCGACTCGGATGGGCCGCTCATCGGGGCCGTGGACGGCCTGGAGTTCACGTCGAGCGAGATCGACGTGCCGGCCGGGTCCCGGCTGTTTCTCTACAGTGACGGGGCGTTCGAGATCAACCTGCCTGCCGGGGGCATGTGGGCGTTCGAGGATTTTCTGCGGACGCTCGCCCCGGCCCCTGTGCACGACGAAAGCCCGATCGACCGGCTCGTCGCGCACATCCATGGGATCTCCGGGCGGGAGGACTTCAACGACGATTTCTCCATGATCGAACTGCGGTTCGCCTGACAGCGGCCGCCCGCGCGACCGGAACCGGCGGAACGGCCGGAAAAACCGGGAATCCCGCGGCACCGCGGCCGGGTGTGTCCGGCTTGCATGAGGGTTTTGAATCCGTACACTTGTCCGATTCGCGGCAGCGAACGGCCGCTAGCGTAGCTCAATTGGCAGAGCAGCTGATTTGTAATCAGCAGGTTGCGGGTTCAACTCCCGCCGCTAGCTCACGCGGGCGGCCGCTGCCGGCGGCGGATCGCGCGCGACTCCAATCCGGCATCACCCACACCTGAGACCACAGCGAGCCACTGACACACGAGCATCCACCACACGCGCGCCAGCGCCGCACTTCGCGGGGAGTTTCCCGAGCGGTCAAAGGGGTCAGACTGTAAATCTGATGGCTCTGCCTTCGCAGGTTCGAATCCTGCACTCCCCAGTCCCTCCGGGCAGCCCGCGCGGCGATTCGGGCGTGCCGTCGCGGGTGTAGCTCAATGGTAGAGCAATAGCCTTCCAAGCTAAAGACGAGGGTTCGATTCCCTTCACCCGCTTGCCCAACCCTGCATGACACATCCCACACCCACGCTGCTGTAGCTCAGTTGGTAGAGCACGTCCTTGGTAAGGACGAGGTCAAGGGTTCAAGTCCCTTCAGCAGCTCTCCCG
>CAIXGY010000065.1 GCA_903919035.1 uncultured Planctomycetaceae bacterium
ACGTGGCACACGTATCCGCCGTTCATGCCCCATGAGTTTCTGTACCGGCACCGACGGCGGTACATCCGCCCGGCGGGTGTGACCGGACTGCGAACCGACGTGCGGGGCTACTGGTGGTGACCAGCGAGGGCGACATGCGGCGAACGATCACAAATCGGGTTCGATGGGTCGTGTCGATGGCGGTCGCCGTCTGCACGTCGGCGGGACTCGCGACCGCGGTGGGCGGTCATGGCGGCACGATGTCGAACTCGTGCATCAACGACGTCTCGGCCGGACGGCCAGGGCGGGTTTCGTGTCACGAGCAAGCGTATCCGGCCGCCGGTTACTCCGGGCAGCGGACGTGCGGGCCGCGCGGGTGTGGCCCACAGGCATGCGGCCCGCGAGGCTGCGGGCACGGTCACTGCCACCCCAGGACATGCGGCCATGGTCACGGAGCCTGCTGTCATGGTCTGTGCGAGCAGATCGGCCACTCCCTCCATCACGACGTCTACGAGAAACGGTATTTTCTCCGCAGTCAGGGCAAGAGCTGGCACAGCGGGTGGTACGACCCGGCCGAAGGCCGACCGATCGCGCTGGTCGTGCCGCCCACGGCCGAGTTTCAGGCACAGTATGGGTGGGGCGTGCCGAGTTCCCGCGTGGCCCCGATCTATCACCAGTTTCGCCGACCGTACCCGGGGCCGGGCGCGGCGGGGGGCTCGGGAGGCGGTTTCCTGCCCACGCCGGCTCAGCCGAGCGACACGGTGCAGTTCGGCGTGAACGCCGTTCGCGGTCCGTGGGGCGCGTACTGAACGGCCGCCCGGGCCACGGATCAGCGGAGTGATTCGAGACGCTGCCTGGCGAGCGCGGCCCATGGGCTCTCGGGGGCCAGGCCGAGAAACCGGTCCAGGTGGTGGCGGGCCTCGCGGGTGCGGCCAAGGTCGGCCAGGATGCCGGCCAGGTGCCAGTGGGCGTCGGCGTAGGCCGGTTCCTGGCGGATCACGCCCTCGAGCGCGGCCAGCGCGAGTTCGTGGTCGCCGAGTTCTGCGAGCACGCAGCCGAGGCTGGTGCGGGCCCGCAGGTGGCCGGCGTCGATCTCGATGACGGCGTAATACCGCTCCCGGGCTGCCGGCAGGTCGCCGGCACGGTAGAGGAGTTCGGCGAGCATGAACACCACCGGCGCGGTCGGGCCCTGGGCCTGCAGCACCGCCCGCACCGCCTCCGCCGCCTCGACGAATTCACCAGTCGCCTCCAGATCGTCGGCCAGCCCGAGAATCTCGGTCACGTCGTCGCCGACGTCGCGGTCTGCGGCCGACATCGGGACGGCCCGCTCGCCGAGCATCACCACCCGCGGCTCCTCGGCGTCGAGCCCATCATCCGTGAGCGCCTCGGTGTAGAAGTCGAGGTGCAATTGGCCGCCCGCCGCGAGCAATTTGTCGCCGTCGCGGAGAGTCAGACGGCGGCCGTCGGCGACGATCCTGTCGACGACCCGCGCCGCCGCGGCCGGATCGCCAGCCCCGAGGCCCGCCAGTTGCGCGTCGATCTCGCGGAGCGAGAGGCCTCCGCCCAGCAGGCGGGCCAATCGGCGGCCCACGACGAGCTGTCCAAAGTCGAACCACTCGATCGATCCGGCCCGCCGGGCGGGCACGATGAAACCCTGCCGCACCCAGTGGCGGAGCGCCGCCTGTGGCGCTCCGAGCACGTCGGCCATCAGCGAGGCCGTGTAGAGCCGGTGGACGCCCGGATCGTCGGCAGCCGGATCGACCGGGGGGTGATCCGCGGCCGTCGAGCACGACGCGCGGTCGATGGGGGCGGGGTCGTCCGTGACCTGGTCTGACATGCAGGTGATCCAACGTGAGGCGGCACCTTACTCGACGGGCCGCCCTCCGTCCACGCGACGGCGTGGCGGCGGCGGCACCGCGGCGATCCAGCCCTCGAGTGGATCGAGGTCGGGCGGCAGACCGTAGCATGGCCGCGCCGCGGCATGGGCCGCCTGGAGCGCGCAGATCACGGCGTCGAGCAGATCTCCCGCCGCGTCGGCGACGAGTCGCCGTGCCCACCCCGCGGAGACGTTGAGCCTTACGTCGAGGCCAGCGTTGCCGGCGACCAATGCCGTGACGATTCCCCGGCGCCGTCGGGCACGCTCGCGCGTGCGGCCCGCCGGGTCGTCGCTCTTGTAGGGCAGGCGGCAGACGTGCCGGACGGTGAATCCGGGATACGCCTCGAGCGCGACGCGCGCGGTCGCCGCGCGCGGGCGCGCGGGATATGCGTGGGCCGGGAACGTCAGGCCGGCGTCGAGCATGCGCCCGATGCCGGCGTGCATCATCCAGGCGACGGGCGGGTGCGCCCAGCGCATCGCGGGGCTCGAGCCGGCGGGCTTGTCGGCTCGTCGCCAGGCGAACTTGGCGCCCGCCGGCCGGGCGGCGCACCAGCGGCGAAACGTGTCGCGGAGTTCGGGCCGCGGGCGGCTGCAGTAGAACCGCACGAGTTCGGGCCAGGTGGTGGGCCAACCCTCGTGTTCGACGAGCGCCCGCGGTTGACCGAAGGGCAGGTCGAAGCCGCCGAGCCAGGGTCCTGGCGTCCGCAGGAATGTCTCGAAGGCGGCGAAGGATTCGAGCAGCCTGACGTCTTCGAGCTGGTAGACGGCTCGGCCGCGCCGCCGGTCGACATGGCCCACGGCCGCGGTGATCGGCTTGCGTGTCCGAGGAGCCGACGTGAAGTCGATCCCGACGACGGGGGTCTGTGAGAAATCACCCATGATGCCCGCGAGTCACCGCGCCCAACCGGCTCCGGTCTGCCCACACCCTCGCGCCGCAGGCTCGCTGCGCTCATCCTGAGCTTCGCTTGCTCGGAGACGGCTGCGATCCGGCATCCCTGCCTGCTCCGACCAATCCGCCTGCGGCGGATCGGTGCCCGGTCTACGCCGTCTCGAGGGAATGGGCAGCCCCGATCCTTCCTCGCTTCCGTGGGGCGAGGCGTGGGGGATGCCC
>CAIXGY010000066.1 GCA_903919035.1 uncultured Planctomycetaceae bacterium
GGGCTGCTCTCGCTCGGCGGCCTGCCGGTGCTGGGTGCGGGCTCCGGCTCGGGCGGGCTCGCGCTCATGGCCGCCGTGCCGGAGCCCACGACCTGGGCGCTGGCCGTGGCGGGCCTGGCAGCGGCCTTGAGCATGACTCGCGGGACGCGACGAGATCACGGGCGTGGATGCACGTGCTCCCGGAAGCGACCCGTGTCGTGATGGCTCGCAGAGTGATGCCGAACTATGGCGGCTTCGAACCTTGAGAGGGGACCTCGGCCCAGACATGCTGGACGACGTTCTTTCTCAAGACTCCGCGGCCTGCAGCGAAGCGTGTATTCGGCACACACGCTCACCCTCGATCATCTCTGACGCTCGTTTCGCCAGCACCCAGCCAGGCCACCAACGATGAATTACTCCCGACTCGCAGCCTGTCTCCTCGTCGCTTTCGCGGCACCGGTCGCCTGCCCTTGCAGCGCCGCAGACTTCGCCAGCCACGTCGACCCCTTCATCGGTTCCGGCGGGCACGGCCACGTGTTCGTCGGCGCCAGCGTGCCATTCGGCGCCGTGCAGGTCGGCCCGGCGAACTTCCATCAGGGCTGGGACTGGTGTTCGGGCTACCACTACTCCGACAACGTCCTGGCGGGATTCTCGCACTTGCACCTCGGCGGCACCGGCATCTCCGATTTGGGCGACATTCTCCTGATGCCATACACCGGCAAGCTGGTCACCAGCCCCGGCTCACGTAAGGACCCGGACGCTGGCTATGCCAGCCGCTACACCCATGACCAGGAACAGGCCCGCCCCGGCTTCTATGCGGTCACCCTGCTCGACCACGACGTGCACGTCGAACTGACTGCCACCGAGCGGGTCGGCCTGCACCGCTACCGCTACCCGACCGACAAGCCGGCGCACCTGGCGATCGACCTGCAGTTCGAGAACGGCGGCGGTCGGGTCGTCGAGTCGCACCTGCGCCGGGTCGACGAGACGACGGTCGTCGGCTCCCGCCGGTCAAAGGGCTGGGCGAAGGATCAGCGGGTCTTCTTCGCGCTGAAGTCATCCAAGCCGTTCGCTGAGTTCCGTATCTTCCTCGGTGACAGGGAGGTTGGGGAAGGGGCGGCCGCCGCCACGACCGCCGCAGCCGAGGGCCGCGGGCTGCGGGCCATCGGCACCTACGAAGGCTCCCCCGGTGAGGTGCTGGTGCGGGTCGGCATCTCGCCGGTCAGCGAGGAGAACGCGCTGGCGAATCTCGAGGAGGAGGCCGGCACTGCGGATTTCGATGCCGTCGCCACTGCAGCCACCGCCGCCTGGAACGAGCAGCTCGGCCGCATGCGGATCAAGGCTGACGAACGCACTACGCGCATCTTCTCCACGGCGCTCTACCACACCATGATCGCGCCGGCGCTGTTCAACGATTGCAACGGCGACTACCGCGGCGCGGATGGGAAGACCCACCGTGCGCAGGACTTCGACGCCTACACGATCTTCTCGCTGTGGGACACCTACCGCGCGGCGCACCCGCTCTTCACCCTCACGCAGCCGGACCGCGTCGGCGATTTCGTGCACACGATGCTCGCCATCCGCGACCAGCAGGGGAAGCTGCCGGTGTGGCACCTGATGGGCAACGAGACCGACACGATGGTCGGGTATCACGCGGTCCCGGTGGTGGTCGATGCCTACTTCAAGGGCCTGCTCGACGCCGACCCGGAGCGGGCTTACGAGGCGATCAGGAACTCCGCGATGCGAGACGAGCGCGGCCTCGACTCGGTCAAGGAGTTGGGCTACATCCCCGCCGAGCGGGAAGGCGAGTCGGTCGCGAAGGCGATGGAATATGCCATCGACGACTGGTGCATCGCCCA
>CAIXGY010000067.1 GCA_903919035.1 uncultured Planctomycetaceae bacterium
TCGGCGTCGAGGAACACGAGCGCGGGGGTGGGGCCGTGATAGCGGGATCGAAAGGTCGCGCTGTCCGCGATCTCGAGCAGCACTCGGCCCCCGGCCAGTTCGGTGCACAACACCTTTCTGGCAAATGTCTCCTGCAAGTCCGGCGGCAGCCCGAAGGGATTCCAACAGAAGTTGTCGACCGTGATCACGGCCTGGTCGTCGCGGGCGTGCGTTGCGATCAGGCGAGTCGTCAGCCCGAACAGAGTGCCCATCTCCACGATCGGGCCAGGATGCACGGCCGCCCGACGCACGAGTTCGACGAGCCTCGACTCGTCGGCCCCGTCGAGCGTGCCGAGTCCGTAGGCATCCGGGTTTTCGAGCAGCAGGAGGTGCGTGGAGACGGCTTGGCGAACCTGCCGCCGCCACTTGAACGCGCGGCATATCTGACGCCAGCGGTGGGCGAGCATCATGCGGATTCGCCCCCCGTCCCGGCTCCCGTCAGCGCAGCCCGGAGTCCGCGGGCCAGGCGCAGGCAGGCCGCGAGGGGCCTCTGCAGCCACGCGTGACGGGCGATCCATCCGCACGCGCCGGCCAATCCGCCGAGGTGAAGGTCGTCGAGGCCCAGTTCGCCGCGGATCCTGTCCACAGCCGGGAAATGTCCCCAATATGCCCGTTGGAGCACGGCCGTCCGCAATTGGCGCCTCGCGTAGGCGGCGAACGACCTGCCGAGATCGCTCCGGTCTCCGGCCGCGATCCGGCTATGGAGTTCGTTCGCCAGAAAGCGATGGTAGTCGAGCACGTCGAATCGCTCCCGGTAGGGGCCGCGCCAGTACTCGATGAATTGGCCGGGCACCGCCACATCGTACTCCACGAGTGGTTCGGACGTGAGCACGACTCGTCCCGACAACGCCATCCTGGCGAGAAACAGATGGTCCTCGCAGTGTGCGAGCCCCGCCGCGAAGCCCCCGATGGCGAGGGCTGCCTGCCGGGGCGCGACCATGCCCGACGGATGCACGACGTGGTCGCGACACCAGGCCCGAAAAAAATCCACTTCGCCCTCGACGGGCCGGGCGGGCAGGGGCCGCAGCAACTCGTCGGCTCGAATCCCATGCTGGCCGACCGGCCGACCGCGTCGCACGGTCGTGAACCCCGATCCGTACAGCACCGCCCCCGGATGCGCCTGGATCAGATCCCGCATCGTTTCCAGGAACGGCGGCCGCCAGCGGTCGTCGGCGTCGAGGAAGGCGAGGAAGGGTTGGCTCGCCGCGGCGATGCCGGCGTTGCGGGCCGCGCTCACGCCCCGATTCGCCTGATCGAGCACCCGGACGCGGCCGTCCGCCTGGCGGCGGGCGAGGGCGTCGCCGCCATCCGTCGATCCATCGTTGATCACGATGATCTCGGGCACCTGGACCGGGTCGATCGACTGGGCGTAGATCGAGTCTAGCGCCCGCTGGATGTAGTCGCGCTTGTCGAAGAGCGGGATGACGACGCTGAACATGGCCGGCCCACGCCGCACACCCGCTCCTGGACGGCGCCCGCCCCTCCGGCCGAGTGATCGCCCCAAGTATCGCCTGCGGTTCGCCGGCCGACAATTTTGCGGCCCGTGCGTTCCGGCGTCCCGATGAATCCGTGGCATCGCGGCCGGTTTCACGCGGGCCGCCCACTGTGGAGGCCGATTTTCAGCGGTAGTCGGTGAAGCGGGGCGGGGGGAGCGTCAGGAGGATCCGGCGCCACTGGCGGAGCGCGAGCGGCTGCAACACGTCGCCAAGCAGCGCTGACCACGGCACTGGGTAGCCGCTCGGCCGACCGTCCACCGGGAAGCCGAAGTGGTCCCGCGGATGTCGCGCCGGGCAGGCTGCGAGCCCTGCCGCAAATCCATCGAGGCGTCGCGTCATCCCGGCCCACCACGCTGCCGTCAACGTCGATCGGGGACGAAAGATGAAGGCCGAATTGCCCATCAGCCGCCAATAGTTCGCCTGGAGCCAGCGTCGCCGCCACCAGGCCGCGTGGGCCGGCCGCGGCCACCGCATGTGCTCGACTCCCATCGACGCCACCCACTGCGGACCGATTTCCCGATAGCCGACGGCCACGGCCCTGGGGTGGCGTCCAGGCGGTCGAACTCCGGCGCCCAGGACGTCGTGAGAGGTTTGAGGTCCACGTAGCCGCCGCCGTGATGGTGCATGAAGTAGCAGCGGAGATAATCGGACTGATGAACCGCCGACAGGTTTCCGAACGCCGGGTGCAAGGGGGCGTCGTCCAGGATCCACTCGGCCAACGAATCATCGGTGAGCAGGATCGTCTCCACGCCCGCATGCCGACGGATCAATTCCAGGCTCTCCGCCCGGATGGTCGCCATCGGCGGTCGAAGCCAGACGACGAACACGCGCCGCGGCATGGTGGCGTCCGGTCGCGGTGGAGTCATCGCGTTCTCGGTGTCACGGTGGTCCGAGTGCTGAAAAGGCGCGCGCGTTTCATGGAAGAACGCCATTCGGGGGGGGCGTACCGCGAACTCGCCGCGGGATCGTACCGGCACGCTCATTGCGCCCGCAAACGACCCTGGCACGGGGCGTCCGCCTGAAACCCCGGCGACTTGAAGAATGGATGGCCCTGCCGGAAGATGCCACTTTCAGCCAGCCTGATCGGCACCGGAAA
>CAIXGY010000068.1 GCA_903919035.1 uncultured Planctomycetaceae bacterium
CCCCCCGAGCGGGGCTCTGGAAGCAAGCGCAGGCATGGACGCCGTCTCGCTCGGACATGCAGAGAGCCGAAGCCGGGCACCGATTCGCCGCAGGTGGATCGGTCGGGCGGAGGCGAACGTCCCGCGAGAGGGTGTGGGCAGACCCGAGCCGGTTGGGCTCACAGGTCGGCTGCCAACGAGCTGCCTCCCTCCGCGCGAGGATCACGTGGAATCCGGATCAGCGGTCGGCCCAGATCGTCCCCTCGCCCATGCTGAACCAGCGGGTCGTCGTCACCTTTTGCTGCGTGTAGAAGGCCACGCTCTCGCGGCCCTGGAGGTGCAGGTCGCCGAAGAAGGATGCATGCCAGCCGCTGAAGGGGAAAAAGGCCATGGGCGCGGGCACCCCGATGTTGATGCCCACCATGCCTGCCTGGATCCGGTGGCGGAACTCGCGGGCCGCCTTGCCGCTGCGGGTGAAGATCGCGGCACCGTTGCCGTAGGGTGACGAATTGGCCAGTTCGATCGCGGCGTCGAGGTCGTCCATGCGGACGACGTTCAGCACCGGACCGAAGACCTCCTCCTTCATGGTCACCATGCCCGGGCGGACGTGATCGAGCACCGTCGGGCCCACGAAGAAGCCACCGGGCGCCGAGGCGACCTTCGTCGTGCGGCCGTCGGTGAGCGGCTTCGCGCCCGCGGCGGCGGCTTGGGTGATCATGTCGCACACGCGGGCCTTGTGCTCGGGGGTGATCACGGCCCCCATTTGGGCATCCGGATCGCGGTCTGCAGGGCCGACCCTGACCTTCGAGACCACGTCCACGAGTTGCGGCAGGACGGTGTCGGCGGCCTTGCCGATCGCGATCGCGGTCGAGCCGGCCATGCACCGCTCGCCAGCACACCCGAAGGCCGCCTCCAGAATGCCCGTGGCGGTCGGCGAGACGTCGGCGTCCGGCATCACGAGGACGAAGTTCTTGGCGCCGCCGGCAGCCTGAACCCGCTTGCCCGACTTCGTGCCACGCTCGTGGACGTACTGTGCGATCGGCGTCGAGCCCACGAACGACACGGCCTTGACCAGCGGGTGGTCGAGGATCGCATCGACCGCCACCCGGCCGCCGTGGACGACGTTGAGCACGCCCGGTGGCAGGCCAGCCTGACAGGCGAGTTCCGTGATGCGGATGGTCGTCAGCGGCACTTTTTCGCTCGGCTTGAGGACGAACGTGTTGCCGCAGGCGATGGCGATCGGCCACATCCACAGGGGCACCATCGCCGGAAAGTTGAAGGGAGTGATGCCAGCGACCACTCCGAGGGGCTGGCGGATCGAGTCGCAGTCGATGCCACGAGCCACGTTTTCGGCCGACTCGCCCATGAGCAGGCTCGGGGCGCCGCAGGCGAACTCGATGTTCTCGAGTCCCCGGCGGACATCACCGCGGGCCTCGGCGAGCGTCTTGCCGTGCTCCGTGGTGACGCTGCGGGCGAGCTCGTCGAAGTGATCCTCGAGCAGCACCTTGAGCCGAAAGAGGATCCGCGCCCGCTCGACCGGGGGCGTCTCCATCCACGCCGGGAATGCCTTCGCGGCTGCCTGCACGGCCTGATCGACGACATCGGCCCCACACAGCGGCGTCTCGGCGATCACCTCGCCGACCGACGGATTGTGGACGGGCGTGGTGGCGACGCCGGACACGGTGGTCCACTCACCGCCGATGAACAGGGGACAGGGGCGCAGTGCCATGGAGTATCCTGGAATCAGAGGACGTGAATCGGATGAATGATCGACCACCCTCTCGCAGTCTACCCGCATCACCGCGGCGCGGGGGAGATGCAGGGGACGCCGGCCGTGTGACCGAGCCCGGCTCGTCTCGTCACGGTGGCTGGCGGCCGCCCGCGGCCCACGTCAGTCATCGCTGCTGCGACGCGGCGGTTGGCTGCTGAAAAACTTCCAGATGCGGTCGGCCGCGTCGAAGGCGGTGATCGGCTGGTTGTTCGCCCGTCTGTCCGCCTGGCCGGGCCACCCGTGGCCGCCGGCCGTGTCCAGCACGAACTCGGTCGCCGCGCCGCCGGGGGCGGCGGCGTAGGTGGTCGTGTGCACGGTTCCGTCGACGACGGTGCTGCCCTCGGGCCGCGACCGGTTCGCGCGGACCCAGAAGTCCACGACCTCACCGACCGGCTTGTAGGGAGCCGACTGCGCGACACGCACGAGGGGGTTGTCGCTCATGCCCCCGGCGAGAGGCACCTCGCGATCCTCGGCGCCATTGATGATCAGCACCGGAACCGGCACGGCCGGCACGACATCGAAGGTGAACATCGTCGCCACCACCGGCGCGATACCCGCCAGCCGCTCGGGGCGGTTGACGGCGTACACGAACGTCATCATGCCGCCGTTGGAGGCGCCGGTCAGGAAAATCCGCTCAGGGTCGGCCCCGTGATCGCGGACGATGGCGTCGATGAGGGCGTCGAGGTAAGCCACGTCGTCGGCCTCGCGCACGTGGCGGCGGAGCAGGAAGCCCGTGTTCCATGCGTGACGGTTGCCGCCGATGTTCGTTCCCTCGCCGTAGACGACCATGACACCGTGCGCCTCCGCGACTCGGTCGAAGCCCGCGTGCGCCCGCACGCGGTCGGCGTTGCCCATGCCGCCGTGAAGCACGATCACCGCGGGGCGGCGAGCGCCGTCCGCGGCTGCGTTCACGACCACCGCCCGCCGCGGGCGATCCTGGATCGTGAGCGCGATCTCCTCCGCGGCCCCGGCGGTGGCCGCCCGGCGCGCCGCGTCCCCCCCGAACGCCGCGCGATGGAAGGCCCAGTTGTCGTCGCCGAGCGCATCGAGCACGCCCGCGGGATCGTGGCCCACGCCGGGTAGCACCGTCCACGTGTGCGGGATGCCGAGCCCCACGAGGTGCTCGTGGAACGCACGATTGACCGCGAAGGTTTCGTCCTCGTCGCCGATGACGAGGCGCACGTGCGAGTCGCGGGCGATGCCGGCGGCGTTCTTCGCGGCCAACTCGCGCGGGCTGACGGCCGAGAAGTAGGCCCGCTCGCCGCCATAGACCCGCTCGAGCACCTCCGCGGCCCGCTGCCGTCCGGCACGCGGCGGCTGCACCAGTTCCGGCTGCAGCGGTCCCGCCCCCACGATCGACACGGCGCGGAAGACCTCCGGAAACTTGAATCCCAGACGGGCAGCCCCGTACCCACCCATGCTGAACCCGTCGAGCATGCGTCCGTCGCGGGTCGCGACCGTACGGTGCGTCGCATCGACGTGGGGAACGAGATCCTGCACGATCACGGTCTCAACCGGCGTGGAACCGTCCCGCCAGTCGACGTACATGCCTTCGGCGAGACCGTGGACGAACACGACGAGCATCGGTGGCGCCGTGCCTGCCTCGATGGCGGCGTCGAACCGTCGCGCCACCTGTGGAATGCCCGTGAGGCCGCCCTGCGACCCGTGCAGCCAGTAGACGACCGGAAACCGCCGCCCGTCCTCGCGGTCGTAGGCCCGCGGCGTGTAGAGGTGGTAACTGACGCGGGTCTTCGCGGCGGCACTCTCGAAGGTGTGGTGTGCGACGCGCGGCGCCTCCACGACCGGCGTGACCCAGCGCCCGCGATCCTGGGCATCCGCGCCGGCGGGCTGAGCGTGCCCCCCGACCGCACCGGCCCAGACAATCGCGAGCGGCACCGAGAGGCGGACGTGAATGGGGGACATGCTGATCGATCCATCCGGGACGGTCTGCCGGCCGCGATGGTCGGCGGTCGCGCGGCCCAGAGCCTTCAACGACCGATGCGGGCCGGGGTTGTGCCGGGGCAGTGGCCCGTGACGATCGGCAGGGCCGCGCGACCCGCGGATCGGCCGGTCATTCGGCTGGCACGAGCGGTCGGCCGGCCTCCCGGCCATCGATGACGAGCAGATCCGTCGGTGCCAAGGCAGGCTCGTAGGCCTCGCGGTCGAGGGTCGCCAGATCGGCCGCGAGCGGGAGCGACCCTGCGACCGTCAGGCGGTTTCCGGACACGGAGGCCTCGACCCGACGGTCGGCGAATTCCCCGCGAAAGACGGCGAAGGCGTCGTCGTCGCAGTCTTCACGGGCCTCGATGTCGAGCGCCACGACGCCGCGACCGACGGGGGCCTCGTCCGAGAGCGTGGCCGTGAGCCTCTGGGCGTTGAGCTGCGGGGCGTCCGCCCGGAGGACGAGCGATCGTGGCGCCGAGCCGTCGGCCGCGGCGAGCAGGGAACGGATGCCCACGACCGCGGTGCCCTTTCGCAGGAAGACCACGGCATCGCCCGGGAGTGGGTCGCCGTCGGCTAGCCGACGGGTCGGCGACCACACCTCCGCATCGGCGGGCAGGAGCAGGTGCGCCCGGAGGCAGGAGAGTTCGGCGGGCTCGATGCGGAACGACGGCCGTGTCGGGTCGACCATCCACGCGGCGGTGATCCGCGGGCCCCGCTGCGAGGCGACGAGAAACGCGCGCAGGTGATGGGCCTTGGCCTGCGCCCCGTGGCCGACGGGCCGCTTGCGGCGGCCGTAGGGATCGTTCCGGCCGTCCAGAACGAGCGTCACGTTCGGAGTTTCCCGATTGCCGGGAAGATGGATCGCGAGCGACTTGTCCTCCGGCCCGCGACATTCGCCCCCGATGCCGATGGCCAGCGACCGGCCGATGTAGTTCGTCGCGCGAGCCCATGGCTCGGCATTGAACCGCTGCACCACGAACCGCGGACAGTCGGCGGCGACGGTGGCTCGCAGGTCGGCGGGCGGGGTCCAGCGGCAGTCACCGCGAAACACGTGCAGGTGTGCACGCGGCGCACCCGGCAACCAGCCTGCCGGTTCGTTCGGGATCCGATCGCCGAGCCAGCCTGCCTCGTGGAGATGCTCGTCGAGGTGGCCGCGGCCGAAGAGGTAGTCGTAGTCGCGACTGTGGGCGCCCGACAGCCGCTCGGCCGGTGCGAACCAGTTGGCCGCGATGCCGGCCCAAAAAAACGCGAGCATCGAGTCGGCCTGCCGACGCAGGGCCGCGTTCTCGGCGTGCCGTGTGATCAGCCCGAGACAGTCGAGATCGATGCCATAGTAGGTGGGGCTGGAGTATTCGGTGATGCCGTGGCGGCGAACGTGGCCGAGCCACTCGTTCCACAAGGCCTCACCCCGGCGTCGGGCTTCCGCATGGCCGAGTCGTCCCAGGGCGAGATGATTCCACGTCTTCATGAGGAAGATGTTCGTGTAGCCCGGCTTTACCGGATGGCGGTCGAGGGCGACGATCGCGTCGCGATGCATGGCATCGAGCAGGTCGCGGGAGGCCGGGCGCAGGGCATCCGCGTGGATCAGCCGCAGCACCGTCGACAGCTGGGTCGCGAATTGGACGGCGTTGGGATCGGTGACGTCGGCGTCCCCGAGTCGCCAGCGGTAGTTGCCGAGGTGTTGGCTGCCCGGATCCGTCTCCTGCATCGACCGGGCGACCCGTATCGCCTCGTCGATCGTGCCGGCCTCCCGGCGGGTGCCGGCCGCTTCGACGGCGAATCGGAGGATGCCGCGGATGCCGAGCGCGGGGTCGCGGGTGCGGAGGATCGCCGCCTGCGCGGCCAGTTCGCTCGTCGCATCGTGCGCGGCGGCGCAACTCGCCACCGCGACCCATGCCCAGCAGGCGATGGCGGGCAGCCCCGGCTTCGGCCAGTCGACCCGATTCATGCCGCCTCAGGGATGCGCCGGCAGCGGGTGCATCGTGCCGGCGGCGAGGCGGCCCTGGTACTGCTCCCAGGTCATGGGCGGCTTGCCCGAATCGACCGGGGTCATCGTGATGCATCCGTCCACCGGACAGACGATCGAGCACAGGTTGCAGCCCACGCAGTCGGACTCCCGCACGAGCGGCACCGGCTTGCCGGGCACCCGGCCCGGGCCCAGGCCGTAGGGCGTCGAGTCGACGAGGTCGATGCACTGGTGGGCCCCGTCCTCGCAGGCGATGTAGCAGAGGTTGCAGCCGATGCACTTCTCGTGGTCGATCCGGGCCACCCGCTTGTAGTTCAGGTCGAGCGTCTTCCAGTCCCCCACGTGATCCACGGCACGGCCGCGCAGGTCGGCGAGGCTGCGCATGCCCTTGGAGTCGAGGTAGGCCGACAGGCCGTCGGCCATGTCCTCCACGATCCGGAAGCCGTAGTGCATGATCGCCGTGCAGACCTGGAGCGTGGAGGCGCCCAGGGCCACGAACTCGGCGGCGTCGCGCCACGTGCCGATCCCGCCGATGCCGGAGATCGGCAGGTTCACCTGCGGGTCGGCCGCGCAGGAATGCACCATGTTGAGCGCGATCGGCTTCACGGCCGGGCCGCAATAGCCGCCGTGGGAACTGCGGCCGGCGACGAATGGCTCGGGCACGAGCGTGTCGAGGTTCACGTTCGTGATGCTGTTGATCGTGTTGATGAGCGAGATCGCGTTGGCCCCGGCCTTCCGCGCGGCCCGCGCCGCGTGGACGACGTTGGTGATGTTGGGCGTGAGCTTCACGATCACGGGAATCGTGGCCGCCTCCATCACCCAGCCGACGATGATCTCGGCCACCTCCGGGTTCTGGCCCACCGCCGAGCCCATGCCCCGCTCGCACATGCCGTGGGGGCAGCCGAAGTTGAGTTCGATCCCGTCGGCCCCCGCGTCGGCGCTCCGCCTCACGAACTCATGCCAGTGGTCGCGGGTGTCGACCATGAGCGAGGCGATCACAGCGTGGTGCGGCCACCGCTTCTTGACCTCCGCGATCTCGCGGAAGTTGGTCTCCGGGGAGCGGTCGCTGATGAGCTCGATGTTGTTGAAGCCCGCCATCCGCACGGGGCCGAGATTCAGCGCCGAGTAGCGGGAGGCCACGTTCACGATCGGGTCGCCGATCGTCTTCCAGACCACGCCGCCCCAGCCGGCCTCGAAGGCACGGTGGGCCTGGTGGGCGGTGTTGGACGGCGGCCCGCTGGCCACCCAGAAGGGATTCGGACTCTTGATGCCCGCGAAGTCGCTCGTGAGGTCGGCCATGACGATCAGCCCTTGTGCAGGGCGGCCTCCAGTTCGTGGACGCGGATGGGTCGGTCGAAGCCCGAGCCGCTCGGCGGTCCCGCGACGCCGAGTCGCGACGCCTGGACGGGGCCGCTCACCGTGTCGCCGGCGAGGTGACGATGGATGCCGCGGGCGGCCTTCTTGCCCTCCGCGACGGCGTTGACGACCTCGCGGCCTCCGCTCGTGCAGTCGCCGCCGGCGAACACCTTCGGGAGGCTCGTCCGCATGGTCTGCGGATCGTGCTCGACGCGGCCGCGGGAGTCGATCGCGAGTCCCGGAAAGATCCGCTGCAGAAGCGCCGCCTGCTTCTCCTGGCCGACCGCCTTGAGGACGAGATCGACGGGCTCGACCCACTCACTGCCGGGAACGGACGTGACCCGGCCGTCGCGGGACTCGGTGCGGGCCAGCCGCAGCCCGGCCACGTGGCCCGACTCACCGACGACCTCGACCGGCGCGGCGTGGAACAGGAAGTGGGCACCGTCGGACTTCGCGAGTTCGTATTCAAAGTCGTAGGCCGACATGTCCTCCCGCCCGCGGCGATAGACGATCGTGGCCCTCTCGGCCCCCAGCCGCAGGGCCTGCGTGACGGCGTCGATGGCCGTGTTGCCGCAGCCGAGCACGGCCACGCGGCGGCCCACGGGCACGTCGGCCAGCGGCCGGGTATGGATCCACTCGATGAAGTCGAGGGCGTCGATCACCTCCGGAAGATCCTCGCCGGGAATGCCGAGGCGATTTGCACCGCCGAGGCCGATGCCGAGGAAGATGGCGTCGTAATCGCGTTCGAGATCGGCCGCCTGCACGTCGCGACCCACCTCGACGCCGGTGCGGAACTCGACCCCCAGCCGCTCGATCATGCGAACCTCGTCGAGGCTGACCTCGGGCTTCATCTTGTAGTAGGCGATGCCGTAGGTGTTGAGACCGCCGCCCGCCGGCTTTCTGTCGAACACCGTGACCGCATGCCCGAGCCTGGCGAGCTCGGCCGCGCAGCCCAGGCCGGCCGGGCCGGCGCCGATCACGGCGACTCGCTTGCCGCTCTTCACGGCGGGTGCATGCAACACCTGGATGCCACGCGCGGCGACGTGGTCGGTGGCATGTCGTTGCAGCCGGCCGATCTGGATGGGCTCCTTCTCGAGGTCGAGCATCACGCATGCCCCTTCGCAGAGGACCTGTGTGGGGCACACGCGGGCGCAGCTGGCGCCGAGCACGTTGGCCTCGAGGATCGTGCGGGCCGCGCCCGTCACGTTGTCCACCGCGATCTTCTTGATGAAGGCCGGGATGTCGATCCCCGTCGGGCAGGCCATGATGCAGGGGGCGTCGAAGCAGTAAAGGCAGCGGGCGGCCTCGACCCGGGCCTCCTGCGGGGAGAGCGGCGGCTTGATGTCGGCCAGGGCCGCGGTGGCGGTCGCGGCGTCGACGAGCGGTTGGATCGGCATGGCACTTCCCGCGCGGCGGCGGTCTCCCCGGGGACCGAAGACCCCACAGGATACGCCCGCGGTGGCCACCGCGATACGTCAGGTCGGCCGGGCCGAGCCCCGCCTGTTGCCCGGGTCACCGTCGCCGGCACACGATAGTGGTCATGAACTCGGCACTCGACCCGCGGCGGACGATTCGCGAACTCCAGGAACTCCGGTCGCTGACCGGCGACGACGACGGCGCCCAGCGGGTGGCGTTCACGCCCACCTGGCAGAAGGCCCGAGCCTGGCTGCGAAGCCGGTTCGATGGCTTGCCCGTCGAGATCCACGACGACGCAGCGGGCAACTCCTGGGCGACGCTCCCGGGAGCCCGTCCGGAGGCCCTGCTGATCGGCGGCCACATCGACTCCGTGCCCAACGGCGGCTGGCTCGACGGCTGCCTGAACGTGGTGGCGGGCGTGGAGGTGCTCCGGCGGGTCCATGCGCAGTATGGCGGCCGGCCGCCGGTGACCGTGCGGGTCGTGGATTGGTGCGACGAGGAAGGGGCGCGCTTCGGCAAAAGCCTGTTCGGCTCGAGCGCCTGCTCCAACAGCCTCGACATGGACGAGGCGCGGCGGCTCGTCGACAAGGACGGCACACGCCTGCCCGACGCACTGGCCGGCGCGGGCATCGATTTCGAACGCGTGAAAGACAGCCATGCCGAACTGCGGACGGCGGCGGCGTATCTGGAACTCCACATCGAGCAGGGGCCCGTGCTCCTCGACCTCGGCCTGCCGCTCGGCGCCGTCCTCGGGACCTGCGGGGTCGAACGCCACGCCATCACCTTCCACGGCCAGGCCGCCCACTCCGGCGCCACCCCCATGAACCGCCGCCGCGACGCCTTCGCCGCAGCCGCCAAGATGGGAACGGAGATCTACGCCATCGCGGCCCGCCACGGCGGTGTCTGCACCATCGGCTCCTGCACCACGAAGCCCGGCATCGTCACGAGCGTGGTCGAGGACTGTCGGATCACGCTCGACCAGCGGCACCTCGACCCGGCCGCCCTCGCGGCGATGCTCGCCGACGCCCGAACCGCGGCCGACCGGTTCGCGGCCGAGGGAGACGTGACCGTGACCTGGGAACGCCTCTGGCAGATCGCCCCGCAGCCCTTCGACCCCGGACTCATCGACCTCTGCGACGCGGCGATCCGCGACACCTGCGGCACGTCGCACCGCCTGCCGTCGGGCCCGCTTCACGACGCCGCCGAAGTGGCCCGGGCCGGCGTGCCGACCGTGATGCTGTTCGTGCAGAGCCTCCACGGCATCAGCCACACCAAGATCGAGGATACCCGTGAGGAACACCTCGAACTGGCCGTCAGGACCCTCGACAGGCTGGCCGACGCGGTGATCGCCCGGATCGTGGCGACCTGACGCGATCGCCTCTCAGGCCGCACCGGATGACGCTCGGCGGAGACATCTATTCCGCGGTGCCGGCGGCGCCGAACAGGGCGAGTTCCGCAGTCAGGCCCGGGCCGAAGGCCATCGCCATGCACGGGACGGCGGCCTGCCCGCGGATCATGCGCTCGAGGATGAAGAGGATCGTCGCGCTCGACATGTTGCCATGGTCCGCGAGCACCCCGTGCGACGTCGCCAGTGACTCGCCCGGCAGATCCAGCACGGCGGCCACGCTCGCCAGCACCCGCGGGCCCCCGGGGTGCACCGCCCAGGACGCGACCGCCGCCCGGTCGAGCCCTGCCGACTCGAGTGCCAGGTCGACGAGCCCGGGCAGGTGCCGGGCGATCGCGTCGGGCACGCGGGCGGAGAGCGTCATCTCGAAGCCATGGTCGCCGATCAACCAGCCCATGTGGTCGGCCGAATCAGGGAGCACGTGGGACCACCGGCCCAGCAGCCGCCATGCGTCGCGCCGCGGCGGCCCGTGATCGCCGGTGGCGACGAGCGCCGCGGCGCCGTCGGCGAAGATGCTGTTGGCCACGACGTGGTCGCCGCCGGTGCCGTAGCGGAAGTGCAGGCTGCACAACTCGATGCACGTCACGAGCACGACGGCCGCGGGATCGGCCGCCGTGAAGGCGGCAGCCACGGCCAGCGCGTTGAAGGCGCCGTGGCAGCCCATGAAGCCCACGTGCACCCGCGCCACCGTGTCGCGCAGGCCGAGCGTGCGCACGAGCTCGAGATCCACGCCCGGATTGGCGAAGCCCGTGCACGAGCAGGTGACCAGATGCGTGACGGCCGCGGCGGGCAGGCCCGCATCGGCCAGCGCCGTCCGGACCGCGGCCGCGGCCAGCGGGCCGGCCTCGCGGGCGTAGCGCACCATCCGCTCGGCCGTGGTGGGACCGCACTCGTCGCCGGGGGTGGCGGGCGGAAAGAAGCTCTGTGCGAAGGCGGCTTCCCCCGGATCCTCGAGCAGCACGGAGCCCCGGGACTGGATCCTCGTCTGCCGATAGATCGCCGCCAACGCGCGCTCGCGGCCCGGTTCGGCGTTGGCGAAGTGCACCGCCAGCGCGGCCGCGTCGGCCTGCGTGATGCTGCGGGGCGGCGTGGCGGTGCCGATGCCGAGGATCACGAAGCTCATCGGCTGGCTCCCGTGCCGGCGGCACCGACCACGAGCGGCACCAGTCGCCGGGCGGCCCAAGGCACCGCCGTCGCCGCGCGGATGGCGCTGCCAACCAGCCGCGGATGGCGGAGGACGGCCGCGATCCGCCGGCAGCGGCCGTGCACCGCGTCGAAGCAGGCGGCGTGGGATCGCTCGTAGGCGGTGGCCGGGTCGTCGGCGCCGAGCAGCGCCGCCGCGAGGAGCCGGCCGCTCGACAGGGCCCAGCCCATGCCCTCGCCCGTGAAGGGCTCCACGTATGCGGCCGCGTCGCCCACGCGGAAGACCCGGCGCGTGGCACCGCCCACGAGCGGCGCCGTGTGGGAAAGCGCCGGCGTGGCGCGCAGGCCGGCCGTCGCGAGCAGCGGCGCGGGGATGGAAATGCCATGACGTGCGGCCGCAGCCTCGTCGAGGACCGCGCCGATGGCCACGGCGGGGCTGCCTCCGGCTGCCAGCGCGCGGCGGTCGAGGGCGGCGGCCACGTCGACGCGGCCGTCTTCGAGCCGCACGAGTCCGCAATAGCCGCTGCGGCCGACTGCCATCACGAGTTCTCCGGGAGTGAGGCCGACGGCCGCGGCTGGCAGCGTGCCGCCGATTCCCACGCGGCTGCGGGGCCGCACGCGCCGGGTGGAACCGCCGCCCGGCACGCGGACATGATCGACGAGCCCAGCCGCGATGACGACGCAGCCGGCCTTCACGTTGAACGACTCGGAGGCTGCATGCACGAGGCGGAAGGTTGCCGTGAGCGGTTGTGGCGCCGCCCCCGGCTCCGCCACGACCGTGACGTCGATGCCGGGCAGCCATGACGCCCCCGCGGCGATGGCCTCCTGCACGAGCCGGGTGTCGAGGATCTCGCGCGAGAGCACGCCGCCCGCTGGCAACGGCAGCCGCAGACTGCGGCCGGCCGCGACCACGCGCACGTGATCGAGCGGCGCCTCGCCGAAGATGCCGGGGCCGGTCCGCTGCGGAAAGAGCGATTGCAGTTCGGCACGGGCCCGCATCGAGAGGCAGCAGCCGCACACCTTCGGCCGTGGCATCCCGCAGCGGTCGACGAGCAAGACCCGCCAGCCCTCCCGCGCGAGCGCGATCGCGGTGGCGGATCCCGCCGGACCCGCGCCGACGATCACCGCCTGCCAGGGCGTGGCCACCGCAGCCGCAGTCGTGATCGTGGCGACGACGTGGGGAGCGAGGCTCATGACGGGCTCCCGCGGCGCCACGCGATCACAACGCGTTCAGGCCAGGCGCGACGGATGGTGGCCTCGGGCAGCCCCGAGGCGTCGAGAAGGCGGCGATACTCGCCCCCGGTCCGGGCCGCGCGCACCGACAGCGGTCCGTCCACGCGGGCGACCCGCGATGTGGACAACAGGCCCGTGCCGAGCACGGCGAGGATCAGGCCGAGCCGGCTGCGGATGAGGTCCGACACCACGAAGCCGAGGCGACAGGCCTCCCGCATCGAATGCAGGAGCCCGACGACGGCGGCATCGTCGAGGTGGTGGAAGAAGAGCGAACTGACGGCAACGTCACACGGCGGGCAGCCGTCGGCCACGAGGTCGCGTGTGGCGAACGTGACCCGGCACGAATCGTCGCGGGCGAACGTGTGGTCGCGGGCGAGATCCGCCCGAGCCCGCTGGAGGGCCCGGGGGCTCATGTCGATGCCCGTCACGGAAAGCTGACGACCGCGCAGCGCTCGGCCGAGCCGCCGCGCGCAGCCGCGGGTCACGTCGCCGCCACCGCAGGCGAGGTCGACGATCTCGATGCGGCCGGGACCGGCGGTGGCGAGGAGCGGCCTCACGGCCGCGGCCAGAGAGGCCGACGTGCGCGACACGGCGTTGATCGTGCCCAAGGCCTGCAGGGCATGGAGGTGATCGGCCTCCGGCAGACGCGGGTCGTCCATCAACTCGGGGTGCCGGGCGGCCTCCACCGACAACAAGCCCATGCCGTGCCCTCCATGGCCATCGCGAAGCGCGCTCTGGAGACTACTATACGGTGTGGCGGTGGCCGATCGTCGAACCATCGGCTGCCGGCCGCCGTAGACTGTGATAGCGAGGGATTTTCCGTGGATCGTAGCGTGCAACGATCCGTGTGGCTGATCGTGGCGTGTGCGACGTTCGTGGCACAGGCGGTGCCGCTGGCGTGGAGCGGCGACTGCGAGCGGGGATGCTGCACGGGCGAAAGCACCGAGTGCTGCGCCGCCTGCCCGACGGAATCCGCCGCCCCCCCGTGCCACTGCCAACTGGATGCCCGGCAAGGCCAGCCGCTCTCGGCACCGAGGTGGGAGTCACCCGTGGTCGACCTGCTCGGGCAGGTTTCCACGCTCGATCGGGCCTCCCTGGAAACCTCTCGAGTGCTCGGCGCGAGCCGGGAGCATGTGGCGGCATCGCTCGCCGTGCCGATCCGGCCGGTCCGGATCCTGTATGGCGTGTGGCGGGACTGAATCGGCCATCGCAGCGATGTCGCTCCGTCCTCGGGCATGAGCCCGTCGATCGGCTGATATCCGCGCTGGCTTTCCCACGATCGCACTTCGCGACGTGGCGTGTTCGATTCAGTGAACCCATGCAAAGGATTTTTCCCATGAACAGTCTGATTCTTTTCGCGGCACTGGCCTGCGTGTCCTTCGTGCCCGCGAGCCTCGGTGTCTGCCATGCTGGCTGCGGCACGTGTGAGTGCTGTGGGTGCTGCGACACAGGGAACTGCGAGTGCACGAGTTGCACCTGCAGCTGCTGTGTGGACGAGTGCCCGACTGCCGACGTGCAGGCCGAGCAGAAGGGCTGCTGTGGCTCGGGATGCTGCGGCCGGTAGCACCCGACACCTGACACGAGTGCGTGTCGTCGGTGCTGTGCGTGTCATGGGCGGCGGGAGACGAACGTCTCCCGCCGCCCTCTTCTTGCCAGCCCCGCCCGCGGACTTCAGGCATGCCGGCAGCGAGGCTCGCGGGCGTGCGGCGTCAGCCGCACTGATTCATCTTGTCGCGGGGCGTGCCGGCGGCGACGAGTTGCGGCGCGGGATGCGCGGAGGTGGGGACGGCATCGTCGGGGGCGAGCGTCACGGCCACGCTCTTGTAGGCCGGGGTGCGGGAGAGCGGATCGGCGGCCTTCGGCACGAGCACGTTGCTCTCGGGATAGTACATCGCCACGCAGCCCGGCCGGATCTGGTCGAAGGCAGAGACGATCTGGCCCCGCATCTCCCCCGCGGCACTGGCGATCCGGCATCTCGCGCCGGCCTCCAGGCCGAAGCGGCGGATGTCGTCGGGATGGACGAGCACGATGTCGCGCCGTGTCTGGTTGCGGTAGAGGTCTTCCTCCTCGTAGACGACGGTGTTGAACTGCCCCTCGCTGCGGATCGTCATGAGGTGCAGGCCCGTCGGGGCGGGCGGCAGGTCGTGGGCCACGAGATGGGCCCTGCCGTCGGTCGTCGGAAACGCCGGCCGGTCGATGGCCCGACCTGGGATCGAAAATTCCCGCTTCGTGCGGTCGATGTCGGCGATCTCCTCGAGCCCCGGCACGATCGCGGCGATGGCCCGACGGATGGTGGAGGTGTGGGCCATGTCGGTCCAGTTCACGGGACCGTCGGCGCCCAGCACCCGCCGGGCGAGATCCGCGATGATCGCCACCTCGGCCCGCGGGCCCGTCGTGTCGGTGGCGGGGTGCCGCGGCCGGCCGCCGTCGGAGAGCCGCACGTAACTGAACATACTCTCCTGCGTGGAAGGCTCCGGTTCCTCGTCGCGGGCGAGCACGGGAAGGATGATCGTCTCCTCGGCGCCGGTGCCCCAGGCGTGGCCCGTGTTGAGCGACGTGCTCAGGTAGACAACGGTGTCGATTCGCGACATCGCGCGAGCCGCGTAGGTGGCGTCAGGGCTCGATCCGTAGAGGTTGCCCCCCAAGCAGAATCCGAGCCGCATGCTGCCGGCATCGGCGGCATCGAGACATTCGAGCGTGTCGTAGCCTTTCATCGTGGGCAACGTCACCCCGAAGTGGCTCTCCAGCCGGTCGAAGATCGCCTGCTTCAGTTGGGGCGTGACGCCCACCGTGCCCATGCCCTGAATGTTGGAGTGGCCGCGAATCGGCTGGAGGCCGGCTCCCGGCCGGCCCACCATGCGCCGCATGAGCGCGAGCGCCGCGATCGCCTGCACCGTGGCGGCGCCGTGGAGATGGTGGGTCACGCCCATCGTCCAGGCGAACACGGCCCGCCGGCTGGCGGCGTACTGGGCGGCCACGTCGTCGATCTCCGCCCGGCTCACGCCCGACTTCGCGACGATCTCGTCCCACGACAGGGCGTCGAGCCGGGCCGCGAGTTCGGGCCAGCCGGTGCAATGCGTCGCGAGGAAGGCCTCGTCCACGATCGGCTCGTCGGCCCGCGGCGACTCGGCATGCAGTTCCCGCAGCCGCTTCATCAGGCCGTAGACGAAGGCCAGGTCGCCCCCCACGTGGGGCTGCACGTAGGTGCTCGCGATCTCGGCCCCGAAGAACAGGGCCCACGGGTCGCTCGGCACGGAAAAATTGACGAGTCCCGTCTCCACGATCGGATTGACGACGATCACCTTCCCGCCACTGCGGCGGACCATCATCAGGGTGCGCATCATGCGCGGGTGGTTGCTCGCCGGATTGCCGCCGATGAGCACCACGCAGTCGGCGTGTTCCATGTCATCGAGCTTCACGGTGCCCGCGCCGGTGCCGATCACGCTCGCCAGCCCCACGCCGCTGGCCTGGTGGCAGTAGTAGGAGCAGTTGTTGACGTGGTTCGTGCCGTAGAGGCGGGCGAAGAGTTGAAGCAGGAAGCCGGCTTCATTGCTCGACCGGCCGCTGAAGTAGAAAAACGCCTCCTCCGGCGGAGTCTGCACCACCCGGGCGGCGATCCGCTCCATGGCCTCGGCCCATTCGATGGGCCGGTAGTGTTGAGAGCCCTTCTCGAGGATCACCGGCTGCACGAGCCGCCCGGAGTGCTCGAGTTCCCGTGGTGAGAACCTGCGCAGTTGCGGCACCGAGTAGGTGGCGAAGAAGTCGGGCTTCACCGCCCCCTGCATGTCGGCCACCATGGCCTGGAACGACTTCTTGCAGACCTCCGGGAAGTGGCCGGCCTCGTTGACCATGCCGCCGGCCTGTCCGCCCATGCCGAGCGCGCACGTCTTGCACGCATTCTTGGAACGCATGGCCTGCCAAAACCGCCACACGCCCCCCGCCTCGCGGGCCTTCTTGAACGTGTAGAGCACCGCCCGCCACCCGCCACCGGTGGTCACGCGGCCGAAGAATCTGCCCATGAACGCTCCGTCGTCACCCGAGACTCACGGTGACGGTCTTGTGCTCGAGGTAGGGATCGAGGCCCTTCTCGCCGAGTTCGCGGCCAAAGCCCGACTGCTTGAAGCCGCCGAACGGGGCCGCGGCATCGAACACGTCGTAGCAGTTCACCCACACGGTGCCGGCCCGCAGCCGCTTGGCCACCTCGTGCGCCCGCGCGACGTCGCGGGTCCAGACCGCGGCCGCGAGGCCGAAGTTCGTGGCGTTGGCGCGGCGGATGAGCTCGTCCATGTCGGAGAACTTCAGGACCGAGAGCACCGGCCCGAAGATCTCCTCACGGGCGATCGCCATCTCGTCCTTCACGTTCGTGAACACGGTCGGCTCGATGAAGAAGCCCTTGTCGCCCACCCGCTTGCCGCCGGTCGCGCACGTGGCCCCTTCCTTCTTGCCCGACTCGATGTAGCCCATGATCTTGTCGAACTGGGCCTTGTCGACCTGCGGGCCCTGCTCGGTCGCAGGGTCGAAGGGGTCACCCACCCTCCGCTTCCGGCTCTGGTCCACGACCCGCTCCACGAACTCGCCGTGGATCTTGTCCTCCACGAAGAGCCTGGAGCCGGCGCAGCAGCACTGGCCCTGATTGAGATAGATCCCGACGTGGGCCCCGGCGGCGGCCGCCGCCAGGTCGGCGTCGGCGAAGACGATGTTGGGGCTCTTGCCGCCGAGTTCGAACGTCAGCCGCTTCAGCTGGTCGGCCGCCTGCCGCATGATGACCTGAGCGGTCTCGCCCGATCCCGTGAAGGCCACCTTGTCGATGCCCGGATGCTTGACGATCGAGGCACCGGCCGTGGGCCCGAAGCCCGGCACCACATTGATCACACCGTCGGGCACGCCGGCCTCCTGGGCCAGTCGGGCCAGCCGGAGGGCCGTCAGCGGCGTCTGCTCCGCCGGCTTCATCACGACCGTGCAGCCGGCCGCGAGGGCGGGCCCCCACTTCCAGGCCACCATGAGGATGGGGAAGTTCCAGGGGATGATCTGGCCGGCCACGCCCACCGGCTCCTTCCGCGTGTAGCAGAAGTAGTTGCCGCTGATCGGGATCGTCTGGCCGTGGATCTTGTCGGCCCAGCCGGCGTAATACCGCAGGCAATCGAGCGCCAGCGGGATGTCGCCGAGTCGGGCATCCTTGACAGGCTTGCCGTTGTCGAGCGACTCGAGCGCCGCCAGTTCGTCGATCTCCGACTCGATGAGGTCGGCGAGCCGCAGCATGATCTTGCCCCGCTCGCGGGCGTTCATTCGCGGCCACGGACCTTCGTCGAACGCCTTCCGCGCCGCCCGCACGGCCGCTTCGACGTCGGCGGCGTCGCCCTCGGCGACCTGGGCGATGACCTCCTCGGTGGCCGGGTTCAGCGTCTCGAACGTCCTGCCGCTCTGGGCCGGCGTCCACTTCCCGTCGATGAGCAGCTGGGTCTGGCGGATCTGCGGCTTCGCCGGTGTGCGCGGGGCGGTCACGGTGGCCATGAAATCTCCTCGGGACGCGGTCGGAGGTCGACGACGTGGCTGCTCGGTGCAGCTGAATGCGCCGACTATTTGCCCGCGAAATCGTACCTGCTGTACCCTGAACTCCACAAGCATCCCGGAACTCGCCGCAGCGGGCGCCGGGACCGGTGGGCCGACCGGTCGATCCCCTTCCACGGCCGCCACCTTCAGGAGTCCATCGCCATGAGTTTCGCACGTTTCCTCGCCGTCGCGCTGCTGTTCGCCACGGGCATCGTGGCCCGCGCCGAGGTCACCAGCGGTCCCCAGGTCGGGGATCGCGTCGGCGCCTTCACCGTGACCAAGATCGCGGGCAACCCGGGCGACGGCGTCGAGGACGGCAAGCACCTCTGCTATCGCTGCAAGACCGGCGGCAAGCCCGTGGTGATGGTGTTCGCCCGCTCGGCCGACGAGAAGCTCGCCAAACTCCTCAAGGAGGTCGAGGAGGAGGTGGCCGAGCATGAGGACGAGAAGATGATGAGCTTCGTCAACATGATCGGCCCCGACGCCGAGAGCCTGAAGAAGGCGGCGGCCGACTTCGTGACGAAGCACGACCTGAAGCGGATCGCATTCGTCGTCCCCGACGACGTCGAGCACGGTCCGCCCGACTTCAAGATCGCCCCCGACGCCGACGTCACGGTGATCTGCTACCGCGAGGGCAAGGTGCGGGCCAACCATGCATTTCCCAAGGATGGCCTGACCGACGAGAAGATCTCCGCCGTCGTCGAGGCGTCGTGCGATTTGGTCGAGTGATCGCGCACCGCGGCGACGCGGTCGCCATCCGCTGACATCACCGCGGCCCGGGTGCTCACCCCCGGGCCGCGGCTGTTTTCGCTCCCGCATCCGTCCCATCGCATGCACGTGTCGCAGATCCTCGCGTGGATTCCCTCCCGCCTCTGGCGGCTCGTGATCACGCCCTACACGCCCGACGCCGTGGCCACCGGGTTTCTGGAGCGGGCCGCGGTGCGGGAGGCCGTCGCGGCGCGGGTCACCGTCGCGGTGCCGTCCGCCCGGGAAAGCCGGGCCTTCTTCGGCGTCGATCTGGCCCGGCACGGTATCCAACCGGTGTTCCTGCGAATCGAGAATCGTGCGCCGGAGGCGGTTCGCCTCCAGATGGTGAACGTCGATCCACGGTACTTCACGCCGCTCGAGGCGGCGGCCGCGGCCCACTTCTCGATCGTCCGTCGGCTCACGGCCTTCGGCGCGATCGGCTGGGCGTTTCTGCCGTTGTTGTTGCTCGTGCCGCTGAAGCTCGTCACGGCGTGGCTGGCGAATGGCCGAATGGATTCCTTCTTTCGCGCGCACGGATTCAGGCTGGGCCCGATCGCGTCGGGGACGACGGCCGAGGGGTTCGCGTTCACCACGCTCGACCTGGGCACGAAGGTGGTGCATGTGCGGCTCGCAGCGGCGAGCGCCCTCGGTGCGGCCCTCGAAGCGCTGGTGCCGGCGGCCGACGCGGGGCCCGCCGTCGTCGCCGACTTCACCTTCACGCTGCCCGTGCCCGGCATCGCCGCCGACTACCACGATCGCGACTTTGCCGCGATCCGCCCGCCCGACGCCACCGAGCCCTGCACTGCGGCCGACCTCGTGAGCCGCCTCGAGCGGATGCCGGCCGCCACGACGAACGCAGCGGCCACGCGGGCCGGCGACCCGGTGAACCTCGTCGTCGTCGGCGATTTCGACGCGCTCCTCGCCGCCTTCGCGGCCCGCTGGGATGAGAGCGAGACCATCACGCTCTCGACCTGCTGGAAGACGGTCCGCGCCTTCCTGCTCGGCACCGACTACCGCTACTCGCCGGTGAGCGGCCTGCATCTCTTCGGCCGGACGCAGGACTTCGCGCTCCAGCGGACCCGTGGGTCCATCGACGAGCGGCTCCACCTCCGCCTCTGGCTCACCCCGCTGGCGTTCCGCGGTCAGGCGGTTTGGGTGGGGCAGGTGAGCCGGGACATCGGCGTGCGGTTCACGACGCGGGCATGGAACCTGACCACGCACCGGATCGACCCCGACGTCGACGAGTCGCGGGATTACGTGATCGAGGACCTCGTGCTGGCCGGCCGCGTGGCGGCGGCGGGCTACGTGGGCGGCGTGGGCGCGAGCACGTCGGCCGCGCCGCACCGCAACCTCACGGGCGATCCCTACTTCACGGACGGCCAGCGGGCGGTGATCGTGCTCGCGCCGCCGCGGACATGCTGACGAGCGTCCGGGTATGATCGTGGACACGCTGGTCGCCCATCGCCTCGGCGACGTCGAGCCGCCGTGCCGCGATCTTTCGGCCGACACCTGATCCAGCGGTGCGACGATGGAACATGTCGACGTCGTGGTCGCCGGCACGGGTGGAATGGGCGCGGCCGCGGCGATGCATCTCGCCCGTCGGGGCGTGCGGGTGCTCGCGCTCGACCGGTTTCCGGTCGCACATGATCGCGGGAGTTCGCACGGGCAGACGCGGCTGATTCGACTCGCCTATTACGAACACCCCGACTACGTGCCGCTCCTGCGGGCCGCCTACGGCCTGTGGCGGGACCTCGAGCGCGAGAGCGGCCGCAGGCTGCTCGTGGAGTCGGGGCTCGTGATGGCGGGCCCGCCGGGGTGTGAACTCGTGTGCGGGGCCGAGCGGTCGGCGCGCGAGCATGGTCTCCCCTTGGAGCGCTTCGCGGCCGCGGAGGTCCGCCGGCGCTGGCCGGCGTTCTTCGTGCCCGAGGCATGGGACGCCGTCCACGAGGCGTGCGGTGGGTATCTGTTCGTGGAGGACTGCGTGCGGGCGCACGCCGACGCGGCCGTTCGCTGCGGCGCGGAGGTGCGGTCCGGCGTCGAGGTCCGGGGCTGGCGGGGCGAGGCCGGTGGCGTGGTCGTCGAGACGGATCAGGGTCGGATCGAGGCGGCCCGTCTCGTCCTCTGCCCCGGCGCCTGGGCGGCTGACGTGCTGCAGTTGCCACGCATGCCGTTTCGCGTGATTCGGAAATCACTCTTCTGGCACGAGCCCCGGAACGCCCACCGGGACCACCACGCCGCCGGCGTCATGCCCTGCTTCGCCTTCGACACGCCGCAGGGCTTCTTCTACGGCTTTCCAACCCTCGACGCGCGGGGCATCAAGGTGGCGGAGCATACGGGGGGGCGTCGGCTGGACGATCCCCTGGCGGTCGATCGCGACATCGACGACATGGAGCGTCGCGCCGTCGAATCGTTTCTGGCCGCCCATGTGCCCGGGGCCCTCGGTCGGCTGTCCGACCATGCGGTCTGCCTCTATACGATGTCGCCCGACTCCCATTTCGTGGTGGGGCTGCATCCCGACGACTCGCGTGTGGCGATCGCGGCAGGTTTCTCGGGCCACGGTTTCAAGTTCGCGAGCGTGATGGGCGCGGTGCTGGCCGACCTCGCCATCGACGGCGGGACGGCACACCCGATCGGTTTCCTGTCTCCCCTGCGGCCGCTCCCGGCGTGACGTGCTTGGCCGCCGCTGCCGGCTTTCTCGTCCCGCGGCGGTGTTGTATGATTTTGCCGTATCGAGGCAGCGTAGCTCAGTTGGTTAGAGCACCGGCTTCATAAGCCGGGTGTCGCCGGTTCAAGTCCGGCCGCTGCTATTCTCAGTTGTGCACGAGACGGAACAATCCCCTCGGGGACCGTCCCAGTGGGCCGACTTTCCCGTCCGTCGCCATGACAAGCTGGCGCGGGCGGGACGGCAACATCCACCGGAACATCGTCGCGGCAACACGCCGCGACTTCTGAAACGTGGTGGGGATGGCCGTGATCGTCACAGCAGCACCCCCCAGATTCGATTGCGTGGGCGATGGCCCCTGGCCGGCCGGCGGCCTCGAGTTCGGCGGCCAACCGTCGCTTGACCCCTCCCCAGTTTTTGTAGCAGTGCTTATGAGAAAGTTGGGGAACAGTCCGCGTGGTGTGTCGGAGGGAGGGGCGTAGCCCAGACCGGGAGCACACCACGCGACGCCGCCGGGACCGCCCCGGAGGCCGTATCGTCCAGCCCGCACGACGTACAGCGTGCCCGGCCAAGTCCGAAGCAGAGGATGCCACAGGTGAGGTATGACCGCAGCTCCCGTTCGACGTGCGCCGAAACGGGATGCTCAGCGACCGCCCGATTCTCGAGCCAGCCTTCGAGGTGCTCTAAGACGATCTTGTAGGGCGGAGTCTTCTCCGGCCGGCGTCGCTCGTAGCGGTGGGAACTCGCAGTGCCGACGTGCGGGCGGACTGGGGGCCGCGTCGGCGACGCAGTCAGGACGGCGACCATGGGCGCACCGGGGCATGGACGAGAGAAGTGTGCGTCCGTACACTCGTGCGGCAGCAAGGCCGATGCGAGCGACTCTCACCAGAGCCCCCTGCTCAACCGCTGCCTCAACCCTCGCGACGTCTCGGCTTGGGAGGCCTGTGGCGCACGCCCCTGCGGGCGCCACAGGCTCCAACTGCAGTCACGCACCCCGCGACTTACGTTTCGCGGCCCGGGATTCATCGCGCCACTTGTAGGGAGGAAGCGTCGGCTTTCGGCCCTCGCGGGCGGCGGCCTCGTCGCGATTCGCGAAGTCGTAGGCCCGCAAGATCGTGCCGCTACCGACGTTCATCTCCCGGGCTAACCGGTCGAACCTCTCCCCTGCCTTTCTTCGACGGTCGACCTCGGCTGCGATTTGCCGATACTTCGGCTCGAACGACTGGGCGGGCTGGCGAAGCCCCGCACAACGAACCGTCCTGCGGTGACCACGTCGGCGACGGTCCGCCCGACGGTCCCCGGATGTCGATCGTGGCGTCGGGCCGCCACCGTCCGCGGCCTGCTACCGCACGGCGCCCGCCGCACGCCCCTGTTCCCGGCACAATTCAGGCTGTTTTCGCCGCATATCATCGCGCCGCATCGACCACCTCGCGGTAGTAACCAGCCTGGAAAAGAGTCGCAAACCACCGCGTCATCTGCTCCACTTCGGAATCAGAGAGCGGCTGATGGGTGTTTCTTCGATACCCAAGCCATGCGGGGTCGGCATCGAACCGACTCAGCACCGCCGTCAGCCCCGGGATGTGCAGCCTGTCATGGATGCGCCGGAGCGTCTCGTGTGGAGCGGCGACGAGGCCTTCGTACTCGATTTCCAGAAGCCGGTCGGGGTCGATCTGGTGGCGTGTCTCGAAGTATCTCTCGAGCAGAACCCGATTGAATTCGTGGGCCTGTTCTGCCGGCTGTCGAACGGACTGGAGCGAGGGCCACGCGTGAGACTGTCGGGTGACACTGTTAACCGACCGCATTTGGTCGCGCGGATCGCGAAAGATCGTCACGAAGCGAGCCTTGGGGAAAACGGCCAGGATGTCGGGGATTCGCATCATGTGCAGCGGAGACTTCAGCACCAGCGGACGATCGTGAAGACTGACCAGCTTGCGGGTGAACGTGGCGAGCGCCGACTGCCATGACGCTCTGCCGTTCCAATCGGGATTCACGGGACAACGCTGCTTGAACCGACGGACGCTTCGTGGGAACGCGGCCCCCAGCCAGGGGCCGTCCACCGTGAGGACGGTGAGGGCGAATTCATCCTCGTCGGGCGTCAGCCAGCCGACCTGCACGTTGTCGATGCCTCGGGCCCACCGCGGCAATCGGCCCACGAGCCAGGCCGCTCCCAGTCGCCGCAGCAGGAGAAACGTGTGGGGATTGAAGCAATCCAGCCGTGACGCATACGCCGCTTCGGGATTGAGTGCCAGCAAGCCCTGCAACAGCGTGGTTCCGCTCCGCGGCAGGCCCAGGACGAAGATGGGCTGCTCCCAGGCATCCGCCTGCCCGGGCGTCAATTGCGGGACCGGTTCCAGACGGGCAAGCAACGACGTCGCCGCCGTCGCCAGCGTGATCGCTGCCGCTTTTGGAACGAAGGGCCAATCGACGGCAGGGGCGTTCTCTCGCAGCAGCCGTCGCCAGTCGGCCAGCCTCAAGCCCGTCAGAAAAGACGCCATCCCCCGGACTCCGCAGTTCCATCACGACGAGATCAGGATTCGCACTGGCCGCACACGGAGTCGCTGATCCGCTCGGTCTTCAGGAAGTGCAGCATTCGGCGGCGCAGCACACCTCGATGGATCTCGCTGAACCTCTGCGTCTTCAGGGTTCCCATCGGCGGCAGATTGGGGTAGCTGCAACAGGGGATAACGTCGCCACGGCAATCAACGAAAAGGTTGACACCGGACATCGGCCAGCAGACGGAGTTCGTCACTCGCGCTTGCCGCTGCCAGGGTTCGCCGCTGGTGTTGGGCAGAATCTGCCATCCGCGGAATTCGGGCTCCCAGCCGAGCGGCCGGAGCACCTGCGACCAGCGATCGCGTCCCTCCGGCGATTCGCAGACGCTCCGCGTCGCCAGCACAATCGAAGATTGTTGCTCCGATCGAATCCGCGCTGCGCCCTCAAGGAACGCGAGCAGTTTGTCCCAGCGGGCGGGCGGCCGCAGCCGCTCGAATTCGGCCGGAGTTCCGTCGCCGTCGCAGCTCACGAAGAGGTGGGTCACCACGCCTGAGCCGATGATCTCCCTCAGTTTCCGTTCGTCGTAAATCATCGCATTGGTCGAAACCTCGACCCGTTCCACATTCCACGACTGACGGCGAATCACCCGGAGCAGGCCGCCCATGTCGGGATGGAGGAAAGGCTCCCCGAAGTTGAACAGCCGCAACGTCTTCACCAGACGCACGTCGACGTTCCGCAGGCAGTGGTCGAACTCGTCGGGAGAGATGTGGTCGATTTTCGGCAGAAGCACCGAGTTGGGGCAGCCCACGCACCGCAACTGGCAGCCCTGAACCACGTCGAAGTGGAACGTATTGATCGTGTCGAGCGTGTACGTGTTGAGCTTTCGTTGCGCCGCACTGACGAACGCGGCCATCGGCTGGATGATCGGCAGCGAACCGAATGACTTGGCTACGGATGCCATCTGACGTTTTCCGATGACCAGCGGTGGTCGCAGCATGTGCGGCGGGCAGGACTTCGTACCCGTACGAAGCCCACAGACGCAGTCTACATCGGCGATCCACGCCCGATGCCGAGCCCACCGGGCCACTGTTGGGACCGGAGTGCCGTGGCCCATCCACGGGCAAGAACGCGGGGGTGCCGTGAGGCGAGCGTCCGGCGAAGACCTGTCCCGTGAATCGCGCGTTTCGCGGGCTACGGGAGCAACAATGCACCGCTCTCTGGCATTGTCCGGCTATGTGAGCCACAGTTGAGGCACGGGATCCGGGATGCGGGATCGACGGACCTCCGATGTCTGCTGCGACCGCACGCCAATGTCGAGTGACCGCTGCCGCGCGCATGGGAGAGGCGATGCCCCCATTCCTGTCAGTCGTCGTGATCTGCCACAACATGCGGCGGGAACTGCCCCGGACGCTCGAGTCCCTCTCCGCGGCCTGCCAGGCGGGAATCGATCGCGACGACTACGAGGTGGTGCTGGTCGACAATGGCTCACGACACGCTCCCGATCGGGACGATTTCACGGCGCTGGATCTCAATCTCACGGTTCTCGCCTCCGACGTCGTATCAGCCAGCCCTGTCGCGGCCATCAATCAGGGACTCCGGCGTGCGCGGGGAGACGTGATCGGCGTCTGGATCGACGGGGCCCGCATGGCGTCACCCGGACTGCTCGCCAACGCCCGCTCGGCCCTCCGCGTTTCGGACCGGGCATTCGTCGGCGCTCGCGGCCGATATCTGGGCTTCGACTTCCAGAGCAGCTCCACCCGGCGAGGGTATTGCCCGGCGATCGAAGATCAGCTGCTGGCCCGCAGCGGGTGGAGGAAGGACGGCTACCGACTGTTCGAGGTTTCGGTGTTCGATGAGTCTTCCGGCCCCACCTGGTTCGATCCCATCACCGAGAGCAACAGCCTGTTCATGTCGCGGAGCCTTTGGCAGGAGCTGGGCGGATATGACCCGCAATTTGCCGGGCCGGGGGGCGGCCTCGTGAATCTGGATACGTGGACACGGGCCTGCGAGCTCCCCGGAACGCTTCCGATCGTGCTGCTCGGCGAGGCGACGTTTCACCAGGTGCACGACGGGATCATGACAAGCAGCCGACGGCAACGGCAGATGTTCGCCGAACTCAACCGCGAGTACCGCGCGATCCGTGGGCGCGACTATGCGTATCCGGTGAAGCCACTCTGTTTGTGGGGGCGGTTCACCAGCCGTCCCCCTTCGCATGAACTCTCGACGGGGCTCATGTCCCGCGCCGCATGGCGACGCAGATTCGGCCGCTGGAGAAGTCGCGCATCCCGTTTCGTGCATGGATTATGACGGGCGGATTGACCAGAGCATCGGCCGCGACGCCCCCGGCCCGCTGGCCCGTCAGTCGCGCCGCGGCTCGCGAGTGGCGGCCCGGCCCGACAGACAGCGGCCCCAGGCCCAGAGCAGATGACCGAGGGCCTGCAGATGACCCTCGCACGCCAGCGTCGCTGCTTCCCGCAGCAGCGTCACGCACCAAAGAAATTCGGCACGCGCCGGACGATAGCGTTTGTGGTGAAAGTGGCGGGCACTCTCGACCTTCATCCGCCACCGCCACGGCTGCGAGTGCTTCGCCCGGGGCCCGTCGTCAACGCCGTGCCAGACGATCGCCCGCGGCTCGCACCACGCCTGCCATCCTGCCTGCTGGACCCGCATGCACAGATCGAGGTCTTCGTAGTACATGAAGAACGTCTCGTCGAAGAGCCCCACCTCCC
>CAIXGY010000069.1 GCA_903919035.1 uncultured Planctomycetaceae bacterium
CGCAGCACGGATTGCGAAGCGAGGCCAGCATCGAGTGAGCGACGGGCACGACGCCCGTCGCGAACGTCCGAGCGAGACGGCACGGGCATCCCCCACGCCGGGACAGGCGCGGTGACGCACGAGGATCACGTGGGGTCCGTATCACGTCGTGTGGTCGTCGGCCACGCGATTTGCATCGGAGCGAGAGCCGCCCGACGTGGTCTCGGTGGCCCGGAGGTCGCCGGCCGTGCCCGAGGGCGGCGGCGGGTAGACGGATGGGCCCGCGGGCGCGACGGTCGGTTGCTCGACGGTTGCCGCGGGCTCCTTCGCGGCCGGAGCCGGAATCTGCTCCACCTTCTTCAGGGGCGCGTCGTTCACGGGCGCGTCGGCGGCCGGCTTCTCGACCCGCACGGAACCGGCGGTGGCCTGATCCGGGTCGACGTGATCGAGGTTCGACGAGCCCCAGCCTGCGGCCGCGGCCGGCGCCGCGTCGGCCGGCTTGTCGCTGAATGTCTTCACGGGAGCCGATGTCTCCGGCGTCGGCGCGGCGGGACGGCCAGCCGCCGCCGGGGTGGGGGTGGCTACCGGGAGCGGATTGCCGCAGGCGTCGAGCGGCACCTTCGTAACGACCGTCCGCGGCATGCGGACCGTGTAGGTGTAGGGCTCGCGCTTCTCGACGACCCGCGGCACCTGCACGCTGCGCTCCTCCGCGACGTATTTCATCACCTGCACCTGCACCGGCTCGACCTTCTCCTCGGTGACGAACTTGCAGACCTGATAGGCCACCTGGCGCACCTGCTCTTCCGGCACCATTCGGCAGACCGTGACAGGCACCTTGTTCTCGACCCGCTCGACCACCTTGCGAACGGTCTGCACCGGCACCTGACGGGTCGCCGTTTCCGCGACCATCTTCATGGTCTGCACCGGCACCTGCTGCACCACCTGCTCATCGACATAGCGAACCGTCTGCACCGGCACCTTCTGGGTGACGACGCGATTCACGTACGTGGTTTCCGGCACCTGGACCGGCGTGTAGGTGGGCTGATAGACCCTGTTGACCTGGTTCACGACCGTTCCCGGCGTCATCTGCCAGGCCCAGCCACCGCGCTGCCAGGCGGCAAAGCCACTCGCGGGATCGACGACCCAGGTGCCCGGCGCCCAGCCGAGCGAGGTCGCGCCCGGAGTGACGACCGGCGTCACGGTGTCGACCGCCTGCGTGCCGACTGAGTAGGCCGTTCGCACCGTGGTGACCGGTTCAGTGACCGTGTAGGCCTGATCCTGCACGCTCGTCTCGTAGACGGGCTTGCGGACCGTCGACACCTGCTGCTGCATCACGGTCTCGTAGACCGGCTTCATCACCGTGTACTGCTCCTCGCGGGTGGCGGTTTCGACCACGTCGCGGGTCACGTCGTAACTGCGATCCTGGATCTGCGTCTCGTAGACGGGCTTCATGACCGTGGTCCGCTCCTCGCGGGTCTGGGTCTCCCAGACCGGCTTTTGCACCGTGTAGCGGCGCTCCTGGGTCTGGGTCTCCCAGACCGGCCTTTGCACCGTGTAGGTCTTGGTGTCGTAGACGGTCTCGTAGCTCACGCGGTGGGCCGTGACCTGCTGCTGGTCGTAGACGGTCTGGTAATCGAGCCGGTAGGTCCGGGTGGCGGCCGGGGCCTGTGGCGGGGCGGAGACGGCGGCCTCGCCGCAGCACTGCGCGCGGCTCAACGGTGCGTTGGACACGGCGACGAGCATGCTGCAGAACAGGGCCCGCGCGCGGCGCGGGGTCGACGGACGGGTCATGGCTTCACTCCTGAAAAGAGACCCTTCGAGACTAATCAGCCTCACGCGGGTCGCAAGCCGATGGTTCACGAAAAACGGGCTTTTTTCCCGCACAAAACGGCCGGCCAGTCCGCACGAGCGGTGCAACCGGACCATCTTACGGAGGGCGGAAAGTGTCCGCCGGCATGACGGTGAATGTGGGCGGGTGACGGGGGCGGGGCTGCGGGCCTGGCTCCGGCCGATCCCGCCCTCGCGGCCTCACATCATCTTCTCGAACAGTCGCCGGCCCTGCGGGTCGAGTCGCGCCACTTCGGGGATCACGTAGCGCATTCCCACGGTGTCGGTGATGGTGGCGCTGCCGTCGGCCGGCCGGGCGATGTCGTCGGCGTGCCGCACCTTGAACGATCGTGGTCCGCGGTCGGTGACGACGAACCACTCCGCCGGTTCGCTGTCGGACACCGACTCGATCCGCTCGATGACGGGCACGAGTTCCCGCGCGGCGAACTCCCTCTCCACGAGTGTCCGGAGGGCCGGATCCGCGTTGCCGAGGGCATCGAGCCACGCGAGTTCGCCTCCGGCCGAGGCCACGATCGCCACGGGGCCCTCGGGGGCCGACACCGGGAACGCCCGCAACACGTCGACGTTCTCGTGCCGCAGGCCGTCGGCAGTGATGAAGTCGAGTCGGCCGTCGGCACGCCGCTCCAGGGTCCAGCCTGCCGCGGAGCGCGCTGACGTGGTGAGTGATCCAGCAGGACACATGGTGGCGGCGGTCTCCTGGAGGTCAGCCTGTCGCGGCGGCCTCCTCGGCCGCGCGGAGTTGCGCCCGGTAGAGCCGGGCGTAGACGCCGTCGGCCGCGAGCAGTTCGTCATGGGTGCCGGTCTCCACGATCGAGCCGGCGTCAAGCACGACCAGGCGGTTGGCCCGGCGGAGCGTGGAGAGCCGATGGGCGATGGCGATCGTGGTGCGGCCGAGCACGAGTCGGTCGATCGCCGCCTGGATCAGGGCCTCGGTTTCCACGTCGACGCTCGACGTGGCCTCGTCGAGCACGAGGATCCGCGGATCGACGAGGAGCGCCCGGGCGATCGAGAGCCGCTGGCGTTCGCCGCCGGAGAGCGAGCCGCCACGCTCACCGACCCGCGAGTCGTAGGCGGCCGGCAGCGACAGCACGAAGTCGTGTGCCCCGGCGGCGCGGGCGGCGGCCACGATCTCCTCGCGGGGGGCATCCGGCCGGCCGTAGGCGATGTTCTCGGCCACCGTGCCGAAGAAGAGGAACGGCTCCTGCAGCACGCAGCCGAGGTTGCGGCGATAGTCGGCAATCGCCAGATCGCGAAGATCGTGGCCATCCACGCGGATGGAACCGCTGGAGGGGTCGTAGAAGCGGCAGATGAGGTTGGCGAGCGTCGACTTGCCTGAGCCACTCGTGCCCACGAGTCCGATCATCTCGCCGGGCTCGATCACGAGATCGATGCCGTGCAGGATCTCACGGGCGCCGTAGCGAAAGTGGACACCCGAGACCTCGATGCGGCCCGCGAGCCGACCGGGTCGCACCGGCCGGGACGGCTCGGCGACGGTCGGCCGGGTGTCGAGGATCTCGAAGATCCGCTCGGCCGCAGCCGAGGCCCGCTGGGTGGAGGGCACGACCCGCACGAGCGACTCCACGCGGCCGTAGAACCGCGTGATGTAGGCCAGGAACGCCGTCAGGCCGCCGACCGTCACCGCATCCTGGAACACGAGCATCGCCCCGGCCGCCCACACGATGAGCACGCCGAGTTCCGAGCAGAAGCCGACGAAGGGCGAGAAGAACGACCACACGGCATTGAGCCTGTCGCCCGCCTCGCGGACGCGGTCGTTGGCCGCGGCGAACCGCTCGATCTCGCGATCCTCCTGGGCGAACGCCTTCACGACGCGGATGCCGGGGATCGTGTCGGCGAGCACGCTCTGCAGGTCGGCCGCCACCACGCTCACCCGGCTGAAGCCGCGCCGCATCCGGTCGCGGACGAGCGCCACCACGAAGACCACGAAGGGAAAGGGCACGACCGTCAGCAGTGCCACGGTCGGATTGATCCAGAAGAGCACGGCGACGGTGAACACGGCCAGCAGCACGTTGGAGATGAATTCGACGAGGCTCACCGAGAGGAAGGAATTGAGTCGGTCGGTGTCGGTGGCGACCCGCGACATGAGGTCGCCGGTGCGGCGGCCCGAGAAGAAGTCGAGCGACAGCGACTGCATGTGGGAGTAGACGCGGAGCCGCAGGTCGGCGGCGACCCGCTCGCTGACCCAGGCGAGCGTCCACGACTGCGCCCAGGCCAGCAGCCAGGCGGCCACCGCGGCGAGCAGCAGGAGGCCGAGGTACCACCACACCCACCACAAGGGCACGGCCTGCCCCGATTGCCGGGGCACGAGCACGTCGTCGATCAGTGGCATGGTGAGGTAGGGAGGCACCAACGCCGCGGCGGTGCTCGCGAGGGAGAGGACCACGCCGAGAACCGTCATCGCGAGATGGGGTCTCGCGAAGGGAATCACGCGGACGAGAGCCCGCCACGAACGGCTCGCCGCGTCGCCCGGCTCCACGTCCTCATCGACTCCGCGCGCCGAGAGCGGGGCGGGGACGGGTTCCGTCGTCTCCTGCGTCGCAGGAGCGGTCGACGGAGGCTCGGCCGCCCGCGTGCCGTGGATGCGCGAGTCGAACGCATCCTCGACGGCATGCACGGCGGCGGACCTGGCGGGCGTGAACAGCCATCGGGCGATCACGGCCCCGTCACGCGACAACTCGATGCGGCCCACGGCCGTGCGAAGATGCACGTCGAGTCGGTCGGCCGGGGAGAGCGTCCAGCTGTGCGGCCCGGTCGCCGGAGTGCCGGCGGAGCAGAATGCCGGCGGGTCGGCGAGCAGCCGGCGATCCGTGAGCACGAGCCAGCCGTCCGTGAAGCGCAGGTCGGCGTCGAGGTCGAACCGGCACGAGGCGATGAGGCGCTCGCCCGGCTCCGGCTGGAAGCGGACTCCCCACGGCGTGTCGCCGGGACGGTTCCGATCCTGAATCGGCGCCGGCGGTGGGGTTTTCGTTCCGTCTGCCATAGGGTGTCATCCGATCCCGGGATGGGCGGAAACCTATCCGAAAAACCCTGTTTTTGCCCGACTTTGTGGGGTTGTGGCGGCGTGGCCAGCCCGCCCACAGAATCTTGCTTCGCTTTCCGAACATACCTAAATTAGCGTCTACAGACGGGCATTCCTGAGCCCGATCCCGGGCCCGGCACCGCGAAACTCGCCTCCGTTCGCCGATCCGTGGGTCGCGATCCGCGTTGAAAAAACCCTGCCGCCCACCCCGCCCTCCAGTCGGTTTGTCAATTCTTCCATGACCGTGGTCGACGGCTCCTCCGCGTTTCTTCGTCAGCAGGCCGGAAAGCGGGGTGGGGCGGATTCCCCGCCGATCGGGCACGCGACGTGCATGAGGGATGGGACGGTTGAAAAAAGTTCGCGGTCGCCGTCGGAATGCGTAAACTTTCCTCCGTCGACCGTGGCGACGTGGTTCAGCGATGAATCACGGGCGACGAGGTCGGGCAGCGGTCCGAGTGTTCCGCACTCGTGTCGTTGCGGTCGGAATTCAGGTGCCGCGGGATACGGGTGTCGCAAGCGAACGCACGTCCGCGAGGCGTGCGGCGACACGATCCGGTTCAGCGGTGTAGGAATCAATCTCTCCCATGGCCACCTTGGCCGGTCGGTTGGTTGGTTGCGGTATCCTCCCTCCGTTGTTCAGCGGCTCCCCGGCGGACACTCGTCCTTCCGGAGCCTCCTCTCCCGCGGCCCCGGATTGCTGGCCGCCCTGACGCCTCGGGACGTCGGGTTCGTACGGATGCCTGCCCCCGCAGGCAGGACTGCGTCGGCGACGCGCCGCCGCAGCCCCGTTGTGAACCGTGCCGTCCCCATTCCAGCGACAACCGGCGGATCGTCCGCCGGCTGGATGGGGCGCACCCGCACTGGCCAACGCACGCGTCTGCGTCGGCCGTAAGAGAGCGACACGTCGTTCCATCATGGAGATCACGTCCGTCAAGGTTTTGCGCGGCCCGAACCAGTGGGCCTCGTTTCCCTGTCTCGAGGCCAAGGTCGACCTGGGGCGTTTCGAGGAGTTCCCCAGCGACACGCTGCCCGGATTCAACGACCGCCTGAAGGGCTGGCTGCCCACGATGATCGAGCATCGCTGCTCGGTCGGTGAGCGCGGCGGGTTCTTCCAGCGGCTCGACCGGGGCACCTGGCTGGGCCACGTGCTCGAGCACGTGACGCTCGAGATCCAGACGCTGGCCGGATCGACGGTCGGCTTCGGCCGTGCCCGGGAGACGGACGTGCGCGGCGTCTACAACGTCGTCGTCGAGTATCACGAGGAGACCTTCGCGATCGACTGCCTCCGCACGGCTCACCGGCTCATCATGGCCGCGGTGGACGGCACGGCCTTCGACGTGCAGGGCGAGGTGAACAGGCTGCGCGGAGTGCTTCTCGACGAGCAACTCGGCCCCAGCACCCGATCGATCGTCGAGGCCGCGAAGGCCCGTGAGATTCCGGCACGGCGGCTGAATTCGGGATCGCTCGTGCGGCTGGGGTATGGCGCCAAGCAGCGGAGGATCCTGGCCTCGGAGACTGACGCGACCGGCGCCGTGGCCGAGTCGATCGCGCAGGACAAGGAACTGACCCGCACGCTTCTGGCGGAGGCCGGCGTGCCGGTGCCGGAGGGGCGCACCGTGGCGGACGCCGCCGATGCGTGGGCTGCGGCCGAAGAGGTCGGGCTGCCTGTGGTGGTCAAGCCGCGGTACGGCAACCAGGGGCGGGGCGTGTCCGTAAATCTCGTGTCGCGCGCCGACGTTGAGGGTGCCTGGCGGGTCGCGCGGGAGCACGGCGACACGATCGTCGTCGAGCGTTTCGCGCCGGGTGGCGACTACCGGGTGCTCGTCGTCGGTGGCCGCATGGTCGCGGCGGCGCGGCGACTGCCACCCGCGGTGGTCGGCGACGGCGTCGCCACCGTCGGGCAGTTGGTCGCGGTCGTGAATGCCGATCCACGACGCTGCGCCGACCACGCGGGATCACTGAGCCCGATTCCGCTGGATGACGTCGCGGTGGCGGTGCTCGCCGACCAAGGGCTCACGATCGACGCGGTGCCGTCGGCGGGGCGGACGGTGCTCCTGCGGCTGAGCGCCAACCTGAGCACCGGAGGGACGGCCGAGGACGTGACCGACCTCGTGCATCCCGAGGTCGCCGCCCGGGCGGCCGAGGCCGCCCGGGTCGTCGGGCTCGACGTCGCCGGCATCGACATCGTCGCGGACGACATTACGCGGCCGCTCGAGGCGCAGCGCGGGGTCGTGATCGAAGTCAACGCGGCTCCGGGCCTGCGAATGCACCTCGAGCCCGCCGCTGGCATGCCACGCGACGTCGGCGGTGCGATCGTCGACACGCTGTTTCCCCTGGCCGACGATGGCCGGATTCCGGTGGCCGCCGTCACGGGCACCAACGGCAAGACGACCGTGGTCCGGCTCCTGTCC
>CAIXGY010000070.1 GCA_903919035.1 uncultured Planctomycetaceae bacterium
GGCGGATTGGTCGTGCGGAGGCGAACGTCCCGCGAGAGGGTGTGGGCAGACCCTCGAGCCGGTTGGGCTCAAGGGCCGGCTGCCGACGAGATGCCGCCCTCCGCGCGAGGATCACATGTGAGCCGTATAAGCCCCATGAGACGTGCCCCGTTTGCCCCGGGGAGTGCGCGGCGCCTAGCATGCCAAGGGCCGTGGCGACGGACGCGACGGCCCGGTTGCCGACCGCAGGCCGCGTCTCCTGGGGTCGTTCCATGCTCAATCGTAGCGCGGTGGTGATCGGCCACGAGCCCGCCTTCATCGGCTGGCTCAAAAACACCGGTGTGACTTCCGAGCGGATCGTCGAACTCGAGCGGTTCCACGATCGCACGGTGTATCTGATCCCCGCCTGTCATTTTGCGGAGGAACTCGAGGAGGTCGTCGAGGACCTGTTCGAGGAAATCTTCCGACGCGAACTCGAGGTCTGGCAGTCCGTCGCGGCCGACTGGCCGGATACGGCGGATTTCGACCTGTTCACCCGCTGGTTCACCGTCGAGCCGGTTGCCGCCGTGATGGACGTGGGCCACGGGCCGATCGTCGAGGAACCACCGTCCGAGCCGTGACTGACCGGCCCGGTCAGGCCATCGGCAGCCGGACTGCCGCCGCCGCCGCGCGAAGTTCCTTGGGCAGCGGGAAGTAGACGTCCTCCTCGCGGATCGTCCGGTCCTCGACCGTCGCCGAGTAGCGGCCCCGGAGCCAGGCAATGCATTCCTGCACCACGCTCTCCGGGGCGCTCGCCCCTGCCGTCACGACCACCGTTTCGTCCCCCCGAAACCACGCAGGATCGATCTCGTGCGGACCGTCGATGAGGCGGGCCTGGATGCCCCGCTCGCGGCCGAGTTCGGCCAGCCGTTGGCTGTTGGAACTGTTCTGGCTGCCCACCACGAGCAGCACATCGGCATCTTCCGTCAGTATCCGCACCGCCTCCTGGCGGTTCTGCGTGGCATAGCAGATGTCGTCCTTCGGCGGTCCGACGATGTGCGGAAACCGCTCCTTGAGTCGGGCGATGATCCGCGCGGCGTCGTCCACCGAGAGCGTGGTTTGCGTGAGGTAGGCGAGCTTGTCGGCGGGCCCGAACGGGAGGGCATCGACGTCGTCGGGTGTCTCCACGAGCGTGAAGGCGTCGGGTGCCTGGCCGATCGTGCCGATGACCTCGTCGTGCCCCTCGTGGCCGATGAGGATGATCCGGTAGCCCTGGCCCGCGTACTTGATCGCCTCGAGGTGAACCTTGGTGACGAGCGGGCAGGTGGCGTCGATGGCCCGCAGGCTCCGCTCCGCCGCCACGCGCCGCACTTCCGGTGCGACGCCGTGGGCCGAAAACAGGAGCACTGCTCCCTCGGGCGCCTCCTCCACCGAGTTCACGAAGACGGCACCCTCGTTCACGAAGCGGTCGACAACGTGCTTGTTGTGCACGATTTCATGGAACACGTAGATCGGTGTCCCGTGCAGGCGAATGGCGGTTTCCAGCGTCTCGATGGCCATGTTCACGCCGGCACAGAAGCCGCGCGGGCTGGCGAGCAGGATCTTCATGGGAGGATTGCTTCCGAGGCCGGCATGGGGTCGCCGCCGCCCGCCGTGTACGCTGACGGCGGGCCTGGACGATCGACATCGTAGTGGAGCCGGCGCGGACCGGCCAGCGGTCGACCGGCGCCGCCGGGCACCGCGGGTGGAACCGCATGACCGTCACCGCCGCCGACCACGAAGCCTGCGCGGCGCTGCTGCGAGCCAGCGGATCGAGTTTCGCGCTGCCGATCAGCCTCCTGCCCGCAGCGAAGCGGCAAGGCACGACGGCGCTCTATGCATTTTGCCGTCGGGCCGACGACATCGTGGACGATGCCGCCGACGCCGCGTCGGCCGGGGCGGCGCTCGACGCATTCGAACGCACGGTGCGGGCCGGCCTGCAGGGGGTCGACGTCGACGATCCGGTGATCCGCGCGCTGGCCGATACCGTGCGCCGATTCGCCGTGCCTCCCGACACCATTCATGAGATCCTTGCCGGCGTGCGGATGGACCTCGATCCGAAGGGCTATGCGACCTTCGCCGATCTCGACCTGTACTGCGGCCGCGTGGCCGGCGCGGTGGGCATCGCCGCCATCCACGTGTGGGGGTTCACGTCCGCGGACGCACCGACGTTCGCTCGCGACTGCGGCCTGGCCTTCCAGCTCACGAACATCCTCCGCGACGTGCCCGAGGATCTCGCCCGGGGCCGTGTCTATCTGCCTGGAGAAGACTTCACGGCGAGTGGCTGTCGTGTCGCCGATCTCCGGGCGGGTCGCATCGGTCCGGAGTTCACCCGTCTCGCCGCGCTCGAGCGCGACCGGGCGGCCGCGGCCTATGGCCGCGGCGCACACCTCGATCGGCTGCTCACGACCGACGGCCGGATCACCTTCCGGGCGATGTTCGGCGTGTACCACGCCCTGTTCGCCGCGGTGGTTCGGGCGGGGGCGGGAATCTTCACCGTTCGTCCGCGGCCGTCGCGGCCCACGCTCGCGCTGGCGGCGGCTACGACGGTGCTGTGCGGTCCTCGTCGATCCCGCTGCACACGGCGGCAAGCGCCCGCGCCAGCGTGCGGCCGTCGATGATCGCCCGCTCGTACAGTCGCCACAGGTCGAGGGCGGCACCGGGGCGTCGGCCGACGGCGCCGATGGTGCCCCCGAGGAGACGCAGCATCGACTGCGGGCGGGCGAGCGTCACGACCTCGGGCGGGAGCGCCTCGTCGGCGGTGTCGGAGATGACTCGGATCGCCGCACACGGCAGGCCGGCCTCCGCTGCGACCGCCGCCACCGCGAGGGTTTCCATGTCGACGAGGTGCGCGCCGGAGCGTGCCGCCAAGGCCCGCTTTTCCGCCGGCGAGACGACGATCGCCGCCGTGGTCACGATCGTCGTCGGCGGGGCGGCGGCCGGATCATGCAGCGGGGGCACGACGAGCGGCAGCAGCCGCGATGCGTCCTCCGCCACCACCCGCGCCGGCCGGACCAGGGCGCCCCGCTGCAACGCGGGATCCAGCCCGCCCGCGAAGCCCGCACTGATGATGATGCCCGGCCGATGGCCGGCCACGAGCAGTTGCGTCGCGCGAGCGGCCGCGGCCGCTCCGACCCCGCCCACGCTCCAGGCAATCCGCCGGCCGGCGACGAAGCCCTCGTGGATGACGAGCCCGGCGGCACGGGTCTCGGTGTGCCGCTCCGCGTGACGCTCGAAGGCGTCCGCCTCGACCGCCACGGCGAACACGATCCCCGCCACGCAGGGCTGGCCGATCGGCTTCATGAGGCAGAGCGACTCGGCAGGCGCTCCCGTGACGGCGGCCGTGTGGACGCACGCGTGCCGGTCGCCTGGGCCACGAAGGCGGGGAGTCGGACGGTCACCACGCTGCCTTGTCCGTCGCGGCTGGCAATTGAGATCGTGCCGCCGTGTCGCTCGACGATCGCCTTGCAGATCGGCAGTCCGAGCCCGCCACTGCGACCGGCCGCGGTTCGGGTGCGGGCCGCGTCGATCTTGTAAAAGCGATCGAACAGCCGGGGCATGTGGTGGGGGGCGATGCCGCACCCGGTATCCGTGACGGTGAGCGTGACGTCGGTCGCCACGGCGGCGACGGCCACCTCGACCGAGCCCCCCGCGGGCGTGAAGCGGATGGCGTTGTCGAGCAGGTTTCCGATCACCTGGCGGAGCTGGCTCGCGTCGCCGCGCACGGCCGCCCCGGCATCGGAGCCCGTCCACCGCACGGCGATGCCCCGCTCCTCGCCCGCCGCGGCGAACATCGCGACCGCCTGCCGGCCGAGGCTGACGAGGTCGACTCGCCCCGCCGCCAGAGGTGTCGCATCGGCGTTGGTCTCGGCGAGGAGCAGGAGGCTGTTGGCGAGCTTGGACAGATAGCGAGCCTCCTCGAGAACCTCGGTCAGCGACTCGCGATATTCAGCCGCCGCGCGGTCGTGGGAGAGCGCGACCTCGACGGCGCTCTGCATCGCCGCCAGCGGGCCGCGGAGCTCGTGCGCCGCGTCGGCGACGAACTGCTGCTGGCGGTCGACGTGGGCGGCGACGTCGTCGAGGAGTCCGTTGATCGTCGCGGCCAAGTGGTCGAGTTCGTCCCCCGTGCCGCGGACCGGCAGGCGATCGCCGAGCCTGCGGGGATCGAGCCTGTCGGCGGTCGTCAGGATGTCGGCGACCGGGCGGGTCGCCCGCACCGCCAGCCACCAGCCGGCGAGTGGCGTCAGCACGCACAGCACGCCGCCGACGGCCGTGAGCACCTTCACGAGGGTCGCGAGCCGCTGGTCGAGGCCCGTGGTGTAGGTTCCCACGCGGACATGAAACGCCGGTCGGTCGGGAAGCGCGATCCGGAGTCTCACGTACCGGTACGGGCCCACCTGGACGACGTTCTCGACGCGGTCCAGTTTCGAGGGCGGAAAGGCGGTCACGGCGTGCGGACAATGCTCGCTCGTCCAGATCTTGGCGCCGTCTTCCGTGAGCAGTTGCGTGAACCAGCCGCGCTCGTCGTGGCTGGCCGCCTTCCGGCGCATCTCGGCCACGATGGCTTCCATGTCGGGAAACAGGTCGCGCAGGGCCAGCGCGACTTCCCGGGCGCCCCCCCGCAGTTCCTGGTCGGCGTCGTGGTACAGGGTGGCGCGGGCGGCGACTCGCGCGGCCAGGAGCGTGGCCACCGTGATCGCGAGCACGACCAGCGTATTCCACAGGGCGAGTCGCGCCCGCAGCGATCCCCAGGGCAGCCGGTCAGGCAATCGCGAGGGCATAACCGCGGCCCCGTATCGTGCTGATGAAGGACGATGTGTGGCCCTTGTCGAGCTTGCCGCGGAGTCGATTGATGTGGACCTCGATCACGTTCGTCGGGCCGTCCCAGTCGAACCCCCACACGTGTTCGCAGAGCATCTTGCGGGTGACGACCTGCCCTCGATAGCGCATCAGCAATTCGACGATGCTGAACTCCGTCGGCGTGAGCACGACGTCCCGGTCCTCGATCGTGAGCCGCTTGGTGCCCAACGCGAGTCGCAGCGGCCCCGCCTCCAGGGCCATCGCGGGTTTGTGGGCGCTGCGACGGTGCAGGGCCTCGACGCGGGCCAGGAGTTCGTCCATCGCGAAGGGCTTGACGAGGTAGTCATCGGCTCCGCTCTCGAACCCCTGGAGCTTGTCTGGCACGGTGCCGCGGGCGGTCAGCACGATCACCGGTGTGCGGACACCCGCCGCCCGCGCCTGCCGCAGCACCTCGAGCCCGTCCACCTTGGGCAGCATGAGATCGAGCAGCACGACGTCGCTCGACAGGAGCGTCTGGCTGCGGAGCGCAATCTCGCCATCGGGCACGACCGTGCAGTCGTGCCCTGCCTCGGTGACCGCCTGCGACACGGACCTGGCGAGAACCGGATCGTCCTCGATGATCGCGACCTGCATGGGCGATGGCTCTCCGGGCGGGTTGAACGCTCCACGCAGAGTATATACCGCCGAACATCCACACCCCGCCGGCCGACGATCCGCCATCGCCCGCAGGGGAGAAATCGTCACTCCCACTCGATCGTGGCCGGTGGTTTGGACGAGATGTCGTAGACGACGCGGTTGACGCCACGAACCTCGTTGATGACGCGGGTCGAGATCCGCGCGAGCACCGCGTGGGGGATGTGGCTCCAGTCGGCGGTCATGAAGTCCTCGGTCTCGACGGCCCGCACGGCGAGCACGTCTTCGTAGGTTCGCGCGTCGCCCATCACGCCCACGCTCCGCACGGGCAGCAGCACCGCGAAGGCCTGCGAGACCTTCCGCATCAATCCCGCCTGCTCCAGCTCCTCCAGCACGATCGCGTCGGCTTCGCGGAGGGTGTCGAGTCGTGGCTTCGTGACTTCGCCGAGGCAGCGCACGGCGAGTCCGGGGCCTGGGAAGGGATGCCGCCAGACGATTCGCTCCGGCAGGCCGAGTTGCAGGCCGAGTTGGCGGACCTCGTCCTTGAAGAGATCCCGGAGCGGCTCGACGAGATCGAATTGGAGGTCGTCGGGCAGCCCGCCGACGTTGTGGTGCAGCTTGATGGTGGCGGCCGGGCCGTCGGTCGCGGCCCCGCTCTCGATGACGTCGGGGTAGAGCGTGCCCTGGGCGAGGTAGCGGGCGCCGCGGATCTTGGCCGCCTCGTCGGCGAAGCAGTCGACGAACGCCTTGCCGATCCGGCGTCGCTTCTCCTGCGGTTCGGTGACTCCGGCGAGCACATCCAGGAACCGGGTCTCGGCCCGCACGACGTGGAGGTCGGTCCGGAAGTGGGTCGTGAATTCCTCGATCACTGCCGCCGCCTCATTCTTCCGCAGCAGGCCATTGTCGACGAGAATGCACGAGAGCCGGTCACCGATCGCCCGCGACAGCAGGGCCGCCACGACGGCCGAGTCGACGCCGCCAGAAAGCCCGCAGATCACGCGGTCGTCACCGATCCGCTCGCGCAAGGCTGCGATCGTCGCGGCGGCGAAGTCGTCGAGCCGCCACGACCCTGAGCAGCCGCAGACGCCGCGCAGGAAGTTCGCGAGCATCGCGGCCCCTGCCCGGGTGTGCGTGACCTCGGGATGGAATTGCAGCCCGTAGACCGGCAGGGTGCGGTGGCGGACGGCCGCCATCGGGCAGGTCTCCGTGACGGCGAGCGGGACGAAGTCGGCCGCCGCGGCGTCGACCTGGTCGCCGTGGCTCATCCAGACCTCGGTGCGGGGCGGCACGCCCGCGAACAGCGTGTCGGCGTCGAGGATCGCAACCTCGGCACGGCCGAATTCGCGGGTCCCCGCCTTCGTCACGCGGCCGCCGAGCGACGCGCAGGCCAGCTGCATGCCGTAACAGATGCCGAGAACGGGAATGCCGAGGCTGAAGATGCCGGGATCGCACCGCGGCGCGCCGGGCTCGTAGACGCTGGCCGGGCCTCCCGACAGGATGATCCCCCGGGGAGCCAGCTCGCGGATGCGGGCGGCGGTGATGTCGTGGCGGACGATCTCGCAGTAGACGTGTTGCTCGCGAATCCGGCGGGCGATCAGCTGGGCATATTGTGAGCCGAAGTCCAAGACGAGCACGCGCTCGCGGAGGGGTGGATTCGGGGAGGCGGCAGGCGGAGGAACGCTCATGGGCGGGCCGAGGGCCGGGAGAAAAGCCGGGGAGTATACGCGGCGCGCCGCCGCCGGGCGATGCGATCGTAGCGGGGCTGTTCCGGGGCATGATTTTCGCCGCCGGTGCGATATAGTGGCCGTGGATGCTCATCCTGCTGACCAATGACGACGGCATTTTCGCGCCGGGTTTGGCTGCCCTGGAGCGGGCCCTGCGCCGCCTGGGCGACGTGCAGGTGTCCGCCCCGTCGACGGAGCAGAGCGGCGTCGGGCACGCGATCACGTTTCTCACGCCGCTGACCGCCAAGGAGGTTTTCGACGGCGACCGGCGCCGTGGGTGGGCCGTCGACGGCAGCCCGGCCGATGCGGTCAAACTCGGGATCTCCGCCTTCTGCCCGCAACGCCCCGATCTCGTCGTCAGCGGGATCAACAGCGGGCTCAACGCGGGCATCAACGTGCTGTACTCGGGCACCGTGGCGGCGGCCGTCGAGGGGGCGTTTTTCGGTGTCACGAGCGTGGCGGTTTCGCTGGAGTGGGACGATCACGCCGACTATGAGCGGGCCGCCGAGATCGGCCTCGACGTCATCGAGGGCCTGCTCGCCCGGCGGCCCGCACGGGGCAGCCTGTTCAACGTCAACATCCCGACGCGGGCTCTCAGCGGCTCTCCACGGTTGCGTGTCGTGCCGATGAGCACCGCCCGCTACGGCGAGGCCTTCGAGCGGCGCACTGATCCGCGGGGCCGCGCCTACTGGTGGGCGACCAACGACCCGCCTCCGCCGCCCTCACCCCAGGAGTCCGACGTCACGGCACTGGCGGCCGGTCACGTCACGCTCACGCCGCTCGACTACGACCTCACCCACCGGGCCGCCATCGACGTGCTCGCCGAGGGGCCGTGGCACATCGGAGGCTCGTGAGCGACGTCCCGCCTTCGCTCAGGTCCCGCCTTCGCTCAGGTCCCGCCTTCGCTCGGGTCCCGCCTTCGCTCGGGTCCCGCCTTCGCTCAGGATGGCGCCGAGACCGCGGGCCGCAGCGCGTTTGACGGGGTGCCACGTGGTGCAGCCCTGCCGACAACGAAGACGACCGCCAGCCCCGCGGCGACGAGGATCCCAATCGCGAAGGCGATCCAGAATCCGATCGGCAGTCCGGCGAACGATGGCGGCTCGCGCGGGGGCGACGGCGCCCGCTCCCGGCCGGCGTCTGCCGCGGGGCCTGTGACGCCGCTCGGGCGACCGGCGGCCGGCGGCTTTCCGGCACTCCGGCCGACACCCGAGACCGATGAAGCGGCGATCGGGCCCGAGCCGATGCGCGATCCCGATGCACCACGACCGACTCCCGATCGGGGAGCCGCCCGTCCCGCCGTTCCGGTGCCCGACGGCGCGGCCGCTCCCCCGGCGCCGCCGTTGCGCCGAGGTGGCTGCCGGAGTGGCGGCGACGTGGCCGCTCCGCCGGCTGCGTCCCCGCTGGCCGTCAGCCATGCCCCGAGCACGTCCGCGACCTCGCGGGCCGTCTGCGGCCGGGCCTCGGGCGTCTTCTCCATCATGCGGAAGTAGAGTTCCACGACCGCCGGCGGCACGTCGGATCGCGCGTCGAGCGGGTGGGGCGGCTTGTCGACCGCATGCGCCCGGATCCGATCGGCCATCTTGCCACCCGGGAACGGAACCTTACCGGTGAGCAGGAAGTAGAGCGTGCAGCCCAGGGAATAGATGTCGGACCGGGCGTCGGCCTTGTGGCTGTCGCGGGCCTGTTCCGGGGCGAGGTAGTCGGCGGTGCCGAGCACCTTCTCGCCGTGCTCCTGCGTGAGCGACCCGTCGGCATCCTCCTGGCCGGCCAAGGCCAAGCCGAAGTCGAGGATCTTCACGACGCCCCGTTTGTCGAGGATCAGGTTGGCCGGCTTGATGTCGCGATGGATGACGCCCGCCTCGTGCGCGTATTGGAGGCCGAGAGCGGTTTGGCGGACGTAGTCGATGGCCTCGCGGATCGGCAGTTGCCCCGCGTCCCGAACCCGGGCGTGGAGGTCGATGCCCTCCACGTATTCCATCGCCATGTAGTGGATCGGGCCGCACTCGTCGAGGTCCGTGGTCCGCACGATGTTGGGATGGTGGAGTTCCGATGCCTTGCGGGCCTCCCGCTCGAATCGATCCTTGTACGACGTGCGGTCCACGTTCTTGAGCGGCAGCACCTTGATGGCGACCTTGCTGCGGAGGTTGACGTGCTCGGCCAGATAGACGCTGCTCATGCCCCCCGCGCCAAGCAGTCGCAGCAGTTTGTACTTGCCCAGCACGAAGCCGCGGTGCTTTCCTTTCCGGAGTTGCTCCACGTGCCACGACGTGAGCAGGTCTTCGTCGACGAGCCGTTGCACCAGTTCGTCGGGCAGCGGCTGCGAGCGATCGGGCCAGGCCGCCGAGACCTCGGCCAGCCGCGACTCCTCCACGAGGCCGCTTTTGCCGACGAGGGTCAGGAATTCGTCGATCGTGCCGGCGGGTTTCACCATGAAATCATGGTATCAAGCTCATCGGCGGCTCGGGCAGGGCGTGGCATTGCCTGCGGTCGACCCGGCGGGCAAAGGCCAGGAGGGCTTTGCCCACGTGCTCCTCGCGGGTCACATCGCCCAACCGGCGTCAGGGATGCCCGTGCCGTCTCGCCCGGACGTTCACGAAAGGCTTCCCGCCTTTCGCTCACTCGATGCTGGCCTCGCTTCGCAATCCTTGCTCCGCTCGGCCAGCAACGCCGGCTCGACGGCAGGGGCATCCCTTCGCCTTGCCCGACCCGGCGGGCAAAGGCCAGGAGGGCTTTGCCCACGTAAACCGCCGCAGGATGCGGCGGCCGTCGCCCCAGGCAACCCTTGGCGTTGCCTGCGGTCGACCCAGTGGGCAAAGGCCAGGAGGGCTTTGCCCACGTAAAGCTACACGCCGAGGTTCATGCCGCGGTCGTGGAGGGCAGCGAGCAGTCCCCCGGCTGACGTGAAGAGTTCAGCATCCCAGCCGACGGCACGGGCGCCGGCGACGTGTTCGGGCAGATCGTCGGTGAAGAAGATGTCATGCGGTGCGACGCCCGCCGCCTCGGCCGCGACCGCGAAGATCCGGGGGTCGGGTTTGGTCGCCCCCACCTCGTGGCTCAACACGATCCGCGACACCGCGCCGGTGAGGGGTGCCCAGCCGCCGGCCCGCAGGTGGTCCCAGTGGATGCCGCAGGTGTTGGAAAGAATCCCAAAGGGGCAGTCGATTCGCTCCAGTCCCGCGAGCACTGGGATCATGTCGGCCTTGAGGGTGAACATGTCGCTGGCCGCCCGGGCGAGTTCCCCGGGGTCGCACGCGGTGCCTGTCCGCCGGCCGAACTCGGCGTGAAACTCGGGCCACGAGATGCGTCCGGCCTCGAGGCTCGCCTGGAGGCCGCCGTCCATCACCACCGCGGCGACGTGCGCGACCGGGGCGCCGCTGACGGCCGCCATCTGCCGGAACGCTCGGTCTCGGTCGAACGCGAAGAGCACGTTGCCGAGGTCGAAGAATATGAATGCAGGACGCATGGCCATGAGGGCCGCAGTTTTCAAACCCGCCCGGAGGATACTATCCTGCCCGAAAATCCGCGACCGCCATTTGGATCAGGATCCTTCGCCGCATGACAGCGCTCAATCGCACCAGTGCCCGCATCACCCAGCCCCGCTCCCAGGGCGCATCGCAGGCCATGCTCCTCGGCACGGGCCTGCAACCGGCCGACCTCGACAAGGCCCAGGTCGGCATCGCGAGCATGTGGTACGAGGGCAACACCTGCAACATGCATCTCGACCGGCTGGCCGCGAAGGTGCGCGAGGGCGTCGTCGCCGCCGGCATGGTGGGAATGCGGTTCAACACGATCGGCGTCAGTGACGGGATCTCGATGGGCACCGAGGGCATGAGCTATTCACTGCCCTCCCGCGACATCATCGCCGACTCGATCGAGACGGTGATGCACGCCCAGTGGTACGACGCGCTGGTAGCCATCCCCGGCTGCGACAAGAACATGCCCGGCTGCCTGATCGCCATGGGCAGGCTCAACCGGCCGGCGCTCATGGTCTACGGCGGCACGATCAAGCCGGGACACCTCGCCGACGGCACGTCGCTCGACATCGTGTCGGCGTTCCAGTGTTACGGGGAATACGTGGCCGGCCGGATCGACGATGCCCGGCGGGCCGACATCGTCCGCCACGCCTGCCCCGGCGCGGGGGCGTGCGGCGGCATGTACACGGCCAACACGATGGCCACGGCCATCGAGGCCCTGGGCATGTCGTTGCCGGACAGCGCGTCGATCCCCGCCGAGCATCCCGACAAGCTGCAGGAATGCCTGCGGGCGGGCGCAGCCGTGCGGCACCTGCTCGAGCGGGATCTGAAGCCGCGCGACATCATGACCCGCCGCGCCTTTGAAAATGCGATGGTCACGATCATGGCGCTCGGCGGGTCGACGAACGCCGTCCTCCATCTCATCGCCATGGCCCGGGCCGTGGATGTCGACCTCGCACCGGCCGATTTTCAGAAGACGGCCCGGCGGATTCCCTACCTGGCCGACCTTAAGCCGAGCGGCAAGTTCGTCCAGGAGGATCTGCACGGCATCGGCGGCACCAGCGGCCTGATGCGGTATCTGCTCGACAAGGGCCTCATGGACGGCGACTGCCTGACCGTCACCGGCAAGACGCTCGCCGAGAACCTCGCCGCGAGCAAGGGCCTCGCACCGGGACAGAAGATCATTCGCCCGGTCGAGGATCCCATCAAGAAGACCGGCCACATCACGATCCTCCACGGCAACCTCGCCCCCGACTCCGCGGTCGCGAAGATCACCGGCAAGGAGGGGTCGCGGTTCCGGGGGCCGGCACGGGTCTTCGACAGCGAGGAGGCGATGCTGGCCGCGCTCGAGCAGGGGGCGATCCACCGTGGCGACGTCGTCATCATCCGCTACGAGGGACCCAAGGGGGGGCCCGGAATGCCGGAGATGCTCACGCCCACGTCGGCACTCGTCGGTGCCGGGCTCGGCGCCGACGTCGCGCTGATCACCGACGGTCGGTTCTCAGGCGGTTCCCATGGTTTCATCGTGGGGCACGTCGTGCCCGAGGCGCAGGACGGAGGGCCGATCGCGCTGGTTCGCGACGGCGACGTGGTCGTGATCGATGCCGAGGCGGCCACGCTCGATGCGGAGGTCTCCCCCGACGAGTTCGCTCGACGGCGGGCGGCCTGGGTGGCGCCCGCCCCCAAGGCCGCCCGGGGCATCCTGGCCAAGTACGTCCGCTGCGTCGCGCCCGCGTCGCGCGGCTGCGTCACCGACGAATAGTCCCCGCGAGCGGCACGCATGCCCATCTTCGACTGGATCAGCCGCCGCGTCTTCCACGCGGTGCACCGCAACAACCTGGTCTACAACACCTGCTGGGAGGATCCACGGCTCGACCGCGAGGCTCTGCGGCTCGGGCCGACCGACGACGTGCTCGTGATCACGTCGGCAGGCTGCAATGCCCTCGATTACGCGCTCTGTGCGCCCAATCACGTCTACGCGGTCGATATGAACCCGCGGCAGAACGCGCTCCTCGACCTCAAGCAGGCGGGCATTCGCGGGCTGGACTTCGACGATTTCTTCGCGATGTTCGGGTCGGGGCGGTTGCCCGGCGCGCGGCGGATCTACGAGCAGAAACTGCGGAGCCTGCTGCCGGAGCCGTCGCGGGCCTTTTGGGACGACACGATCGGCTGGTTCGACGACCCGCGGTGCAGTTTCTACTTCCGCGGCACGTCCGGGTTCTTCGCCCGCCTGGCCAAGGTCTACACGGATCGCGTGATCAAGGTCCGGCCCGCGCTCGAGCGGTTGCTGGCCGCCGAGACCGTTGCCGAGCAACGCGAGATCTGGGACCGCCACCTGCGGCACCGGTTCGGAGGCCTGCTGAAATTCCTGCTCAACCGCAACACCACGATGGCGCTGCTCGGCGTGCCGCCGGCCCAGCGTCGGCAGATCGAGGCCACCTACTCGGGCGACCTCGCCAGGTTCGTGCAGGAGTGCGTCGAGGGCGCCCTCGCCGTGCTGCCGCTGAAGGACAACTACTTCTGGCGGGTCTACATCGACGGCCGCTACACGCGGGCCTGCTGCCCCGAGTATCTCGTCGAGGCCAACTTCGAGCGGCTCAAGGCCGGGCTGGTCGATCGCGTCAGCACCCACACCGATTCCGTCCAGGGCTTCGTCGAGAAGCACGGCCGCACGATCTCGCGGTTCGTGCTGCTGGACCACATGGACTGGCTTCGCGACCGCTACTTCCCGCTTCTGGAGAGCGAGTGGCAGGCGATCGTGGATCGGGCCGCCCCGCATGCCCGGCTCATCTGGCGGAGCGGCGGGTTCAACAGCGATTTCGTGAAGGACGTCCGGGTGACCGTCGACGGCCGCCAGCGCACGGTCGGCGAGGTGCTCGAATTCGAGGACGATCTGGCGCGGCGGCTGCACCCGCTCGACCGCGTCCACACCTACGGCTCGTTCACAATCGCGCGGCTGCGAGACTGAGGGCCTCTGGCGGAAGGCACGATTCCGTCACCGTGGCCCGGGCAGCGACTCGATCGGCACCGCCGGGCCGGGGGCGATCACGGCCCCTGGCGGCAGTTGCTCGGGCGGGATCGGGGCGCCGTACACGGGGCCGCCCGCGGGCTGGGCCGCCGGCTGCGACCGGTCGACGCCGTCGGGGGGCTGGTAGTAGGGTTCCGGCTGCGGGAGCGGGGCCACGCCGAGTTTGGCGAGCAACGTGCCGAGAATTTTCTGTTCCAGGAGCGGATCGCGGCCCTGGGGTATCCAGCCGAGGTTCGGCGTCGGCGCCGCGACCGGTCGCGGCTGGTCGCCCACCTGTTGTCCGAGGGTGGGCAGCGGCGTGCCGTAGCGGTACAGCGAGTCGTCGTTGCGGAACGAGGCTCCACCGGTCGTGGCCCGCATCGGGCGGGCGAGGTGCTCGAGTTCCTTGTTGACGACGACCTCGATCCGCCAGCCTGCCGGATCCGGGATGAGACGCATCGTGCCGATCCGCCGGATCGACTGGAGCGTGGCCTCCCAGCGTTCGCCCCAGCCCACGGAATCGCCACGCCAGGGCTCGAGCACCGTCGCGCCCGTCTGCGGGAAGGTGTCGATGCGGCCCTCGGTGGGAACCCCGCCGGAAAACACCACCCGCTGCTCCGCGTGAATCTTGAAATAGTCGTCGCACACGTCGACCATGTGCGTCCACACCTGCTCGGCGTCCAGCGGGGGGATGACGGCCGAACTCCGCGGCACCGCGGGCAGTGGCGTCACGACCGGTCCGGCGGGGCCCACGATCGTGCCCTCCGGCAGCGGCACGAATGGATTCGCCTGCGGAGCGCCGGCGGGAACGGGCAGCACATCCTGGGCGCGGCAATACCCGGCGACCAGCGTTGCCGCGAGCGTCGTGAGTGTCGCGATCCGGGTCGCCATCGCCACCGGTCTCCTCTCCCGCCGGCGATGCGGTCGGCGGGGTCGGGAGGATGGAGGATCCGGGGCCGCGGCTCAAGGCCAAAAGCGGCCCGTGATCGCGGTCAGTCCGCGCCCAGGCGGCCGGTGAGTTCCTGGAAGCGGCGGGCGAAGCGGGCCTGCGAGGAGTGGACGTGCTCCCCCTGGGAGATCACCCGCAGGCGGTCGTCGCGGCCGAGTCCCCGGGCTCGCAGAATCCGCTCGAAGGGCAGTCGCGACGGTGCATAGACCACGAGGAGCTTGTGCTCGTCGAGCTGCACCTCCATCGAGAGCTCGGGATGCATCACGGCGATGCCGGCGCAGCCGTCGTCGAGCAGAAGATCCTCGAATTCCCAGAGCAGGCTCTCGAGCACCAGCCGCTCGATGCCCTCACGGGTTCGCGAGACGGGCCCGGCGGACGGCTCGTGCGATGAATCGAGCACGACGTCGCAGGTGTCGCCGAGCGGCTCGAGCAGTTCGAGAAACGTCTCGAACAGATCCTCGGCCGAGACTGCCGCCACCAGCGCCGGCAGCCGAGTGCCGCCCCGCGGATCGTTCCAGGCGTCGTGGCGATAGCCCGCCCGCGGCACGACGTCGAGCTGCCAGCCGGGCCGGATCGCGTCGGTGAGCGTGAACGCGCCGTAGCGTCGCCGCGCGAGGTGGGCCGCGAAGGCCGCATCGTCGGGAAGCGTGACCGGGTCGTCGGCCGCGGAGACCGCACGCAGGGCCGGTGTCGGAGGAACGTCGTCGAGGATGCGCATCGGGGGATTGCCGTGATGGGGGCGGGGGTTCGGGGCGACGACGGGCCGCCGTCGGCCGTCGACACGACAAGGGTAGGACACGGTTTCGTGCCGTGCGGGAATCGTGTCGGACGGCCGCGGAACGCGGTCGGTGGCCCGCCGTCGTTGCCCGCCGGCCGCGTCGCGCCGCATAATCCGCGGCTTTTCGCCCCCCGGGGATACCGTGCATGGACGGGAAAATCGTTGCGACCGGAATCACCTTCGATGACGTCCTGCTCGTGCCGCGGCGGAGCGCCGTGGTGCCCGCGGAGGTCGACGTCTCCACCCGGCTGACGCGGCGGATCCCTCTCAACGTTCCGATCGTCAGCTCCCCGATGGACACCGTCACGGAGAGCGAGATGGCGATCGCCCTCGCCCAGGAAGGCGGCCTCGGGGTGATCCACAAAAACCTCTCCGTGGAGCGGCAGGCGGAGGAGGTCGACAAGGTGAAGCGGAGCGCCAACGGGATCATCGTCGACCCCGTCACGCTGCCCCCCGAGGCCACCGTGGCCCGGGCCCGCGAGGTCATGGATCAGCACAACATCTCCGGCGTGCCGATCACCGCCGCCGGCCGGAAGCTGGTGGGCATCATCACGCGTCGCGACCTCCGGTTCCTGGAGAGCGGCGCGACGCCGATCGCGGAGATCATGACGAAGACGGGTCTCGTCACGGCCACGGGCGCCGTCTCGCTCGACGAGGCCGAAAAGATCCTGATGGCCAACAAGGTGGAGAAACTCCTGCTCGTCGACGGACAGGGGCTGCTCACGGGCCTGATCACCATCAAGGACATCGACATGATGAAGCGGTTCCCCAACGCCTGCAAGGATCGGCAGGGCCGGCTGCGGGTGGGGGCCGCGGTGGGGGTGTTCGACTTCGAGCGGGCCGAGAGTCTCATCACCAAGGGGGTCGACGTGCTCATCGTCGACAGCGCCCACGGCCATTCGCAGAACGTCATCGAGACCGTCGGGGCGATCAAGAAACGCTGGGATATCGAGGTGGTTGCGGGAAACGTGGCAACCCGGGAGGGTTGTCGCGATCTCATCGAGGCCGGCGCGGATGGAGTCAAAGTCGGGATCGGTCCCGGGTCGATCTGTACCACACGGGTCATCTCCGGCGTCGGCGTTCCCCAGATCACGGCGGTCTGGGACGCGGCGCGGGAGGCCGCCCGTGCCGGCGTGCCGGTCATCGCCGACGGAGGCATTCGCTACTCGGGAGACATCACCAAGGCGATCGCCGCCGGGGCGCACTGCTGCATGATCGGCGGGCTCCTGGCCGGGGTCGCGGAAAGTCCGGGGCAGACGGTCCTCTACCAGGGCCGCACGTTCAAGGCCTACCGCGGCATGGGATCGCTCGGGGCGATGGTCCAGGGATCGAGCGAGCGCTACCGTCAGGGTGGCCGCGGCGGCGACAAGTTGGTGCCGGAGGGAGTCGAGGGTCGGGTGCCCTTCAAGGGGCCCCTGAGCGTGTTCGTCTACCAGCTCGTCGGCGGCCTGCGGGCCGGGATGGGGTATTGCGGCACGCGGACGATCGAGGAACTCCGGAACGACTCGCGATTCATCCAGGTATCGGCGGCCGCCGTGAGGGAGAGCCATCCGCATGACATCGCCATCACGCACGAAGCCCCGAACTACTCGGCGGGGGAGCACCCGTGAGCCCGGGCGCCGACCCGCGGCCCGCGGGTCGGCGGCGGCGATCGCGCTGATGCTGGCCGTCGCGCTGCCGGCCCAGGCTGGCTGGCGCGACCTCCAGCAGGGTGAACTGCCGCGGCCGGCACGGCTGGCCGACGTGACGATCGACGGCCCAGCGGAGCCTGCGGCGACCGACGCCGACATCGCGCCAAGCGCCGACATCACCGTCGTCGGCGCGGAGGCCGACGAGGACGAGGGCATGGTCGTCGCGACAGCCGCGGCGGGCGACGTCGAAGGCGCCGCGAGCCCGGGCGAAGAGGCGGCCAGCGACTGCCGCGAGGCCCTCGAGCGACTCCGCTCCGATGCGATCGCCGAGATCGACCTCGACATCCGCGTCGGTGGGAGGCCGGGCGATGACTATCCGCTCGAATGCCGGCTGGAGGGGGGCACGTTCGCGCCGCGGCGGTTCGCCACCACGACCTTCACCTGGAAGGCGGCCGGCTACTGCCACAAGCCGCTCTACTTCGAGCACTGGAACCTGGAACGCTACGGCCATTCCCACGGTTTCGTGGCCGATTCGTTCCTGTCGGCGGCCCATTTCTTCGGTCGGCTCCCCGCCCTGCCCTACCAGATGGGCGTGGAGTTGCCCTGGGAGTGCGTCTATCCGCTGGGCTACTACAGGCCCGGCAGTTGTGCGCCGTGGACGGTGCCCGCCGTGCCGATCAGTGCCCGCGGCCTCGCGGTGGGCGCGGCGACCGCGACGGGGGTCGTGTTCCTGCTCCCGTGACGTCCCCCGTCATCTGCGGAGATCGCGTCAGCGTTTGACGACGGTGGCGATGTAGGCGTAGCGCCGGGCCACCGACTCGAACGACACGTCGGCCCGCCCCGAGGCTCCGAGGGCCTCGAGGGCTGCGTGGACCTCCGGTCGATACTCGACGTGAAACAGCGCGAGCCATCGCGTGAGCCCGGCCGCGAACCACCGCGGCAGGTCACGCTGGTCCCAGAAATCGACGATCAACATGCGGCCGCCCGGCGCGAGGTTGTCGAGGGCGGCCTCGATCGCGCCGGGCCATGTGGGCACCATCGACAGGCAGTAGGAAAAAAAGATCGTGTCGAACGGGGCATCGCGGCCGAACATCCGCCGCGCGTCGAGATTCTCCGCCAGCCCCTGCCGCAGCGCGATCGGCGGATTGCCCGACGCCGGCACGCGGTGGCGGGCGATGCTCCGGGCGGCCGTCTCGAGCATCTCGTGCGACGCGTCGAGGCCGCAGAGCAGGCCGGGCGTGGGTCGTCGGGCCAGGGCGATCAGGTTTCGCGCCGTGCCGCAGCCGACCTCCAGCGTCGCCGTGTCGGCGGACGTGGCGACCTGGGCGAGCATCCGGTCGCGACCGAGCAGGTAGTAGCGCCGCGTGACGTCGTAGACGTGACGGGTGAACCGGTACATCCGGTCCATCGCCGCCGCCTGGCCGACGGTTGCAGGGCCACTCATGGGCGTGCCGCCCGCCGCTCGGGCGGGGGCGCCGACCGGTCGATGTCGCGGGCGAGTCGGGTCATCGCGTCGGTGAGTTCGCGGCCGCGCTCCACGATCGCCGCCTCGGTGGCTCGCAGTTCCTCGACGACGCGGTCGCGCTCAGGCTCGAACGCGGCGACGAGGGCGGCGGCTTCGCGGGCATCACGCTTCCACGACTGCAGGTCGCGCGTCAGTTCGCCGGCGACCCGCCGCTGGTCCCGCTCGTTGGCGGCGGCCGTCTCCTGCGCCGCCCGCAGACGGTCGTTGGATCGCTTCAGCGCCTCGAGTTCCGCCTCCAGCAGACGACGGAGCGTCGCGGCGCCCTCGGCGTCGATGCCTGCGTCGGGGGCGTTTCCGTCGACCGCCTTCGAGCCGTGGAGCAGCGTGAGGGCGTCGGTCAGCGGTCGGCGCCGGACGACTCGTTCGATCGTCACGGTGCCGTCGCGGTCGCGGAGTTCGACCGCCGTCTGGAGGTCGAACTCCGCGCGGCTTCCCGGTTCGAAGTCCCGCTTCACGGCCTCACCGTCGGCGGGCGCATCGGCGGCATCGCGGGACGGCTCACGGCCCGCTTCGCCGAACGAGAACGGCTTTTGGAACTCGACCGTCGCCCAGAGCGTCCCGGGAGTGGCGGCGGCCTCGGCCGCTGCGGCCTCCCATTCGTCCTTCGGCACTTCCTGGTCGTGCCTCTCGAACGACTCCACGAACCGATTCACCAGCGCCGCCACGTCGGGTGAACTCGCGAGGAGTTCGCGGACGGCGTCGGCATCGTCTTTCACGGGGTCGGGTGGCAGCGGAGACCCGGCCGCGGAGGCCGATCCGGTGGGGGACTTGTAAAAGGCCAGCCAGCGGTCGACCGGCAGATCCTCGAAGACCGTGACGGCATCGTGGGGCCGGGCCAGGACCGCCGCGTCGTAGGCGTCGCGGGGCGCCGTCTGCACGACCGTCAGCACGTGCCGTTTGCCGGTTTGGTCGTAGGAGACGCCCTGCACCAGAAATTCGCCGATGTAGGCACCCCCCTCCTCGAACGGAATCGCATCGAAGAGGAATACGTGCGCGCCGGCACCGATCGGCGGGCTGCCCTCGGCGTTGGCTTCGGCCGCGAGTTCCACCCGGCCCGTGGAGGCGTCGTCCTTGGGGGGCTGGAAGGTGGCGCCGGGCCAGACGCGTCCGTGCCAGGTTTCGATCCGGTCGCGTCCCCGACGCCAGCGGTCGCGGGCCTCGCGGAGCCTGTCCAGCGACTCGGGCCCTCGTTCCGCCGGCACCAGGAGGCCCCGGGCGTCGAGCGTCTGGTCGTTCTCGGCCTTGGCGAGGCGGATCCGATAGTCGTCGGCCTTGCGTGCCCACGCCCGATCCCGGGCCGCCAGCCTCGCGGCAAGGTAGAGGTAGGTCGACGCCGCGAGCAGCACGAGGACGCTGGCGACGACCGTGCCGATGCTCCACCGTCGATGGCCCAGGCCGAGCGACACGAGGCCGCCCAGGAGGACGAGGACGACCGTCGCCAGGAGCAGGATGTCGACGATCTGCATGGGCCAGTTCCGCGGTCGGCCGGTCGGTCGCTCCCGGCCGCCGAAGTATATCGCCGCCCGACGTTCTGCCGGTCTCTTCGTGTCGCGGTCGCGGGCGGCTTGAGGGGCTCGGGGCTGGACGGTGCAACCGGCAGGCGACCGGTCGCCGCCGGGCGACGTGCACCCCGGCGGCGCGTCGCCCGCCGGCGACACGGGCGGGCCGCTGGTGACGACCGGGACGGCTGCGGAAGCCCTGCGGGCCGCCCGATGCGTGGCAGTTGCCCGGTTTCGGCATCGGCGGCATCGGAAATGCCCCTGCTCACGCACGAGCTTCCCGCGCGTCGGTCGCGGGGCCACGACGCCTTCGAGGACACCGCACCATGGTCCGCATCGCCACGAACCCCGTCCGCCCCAAGCCGCCGCGAGGAGGCCGCGTCCGGCGCTCGACCGCCGTCATCGACGATCCGATCCGACTCTACCTGGCCCAGATGGGAGGCATGCCTCTCTTGACGAGGGAGGGCGAGGTCGCGCACGCCCGGCAGATCGAGCACTGGCGGCGCCGCTTCCGGCAGACCTTGCTCGCCAACGATTTCGTCCTCGCGGGAGCGGTCGCGCTCCTGGAGAAGGTGCAGGCCGGAACGGTGCGGCTCGACCGGACGATCGAAGTCTCGGTGACCGATACCCGGCAGAAGCGGCAGATCCTCCGGCGGCTTGCTCCGAACCTGGCGACGCTCCGCCGCATCCAGGAGGAGAAGCGACGGCTGTTCCGCACGGCGATGTCGAGGAACGCGCCGCTCGAGCGGCGGCGGGAGGCCTGGCGACGGCTCGTGCGGCAGCGGAACAAGGCGGTGCGGCTCGTCGAGGAGATGAACCTGCGAATCCAGCGGCTCTACCCGCTGCTCAAGGAACTCCGTGAGCGGGCGGAGCGGCTCGACGCGCTGCGGGCCCGCGCGGATACGTGCACCGCTGATCCGCGCTCGCGCCGAGCGCTCGCCGCGGAGCAGCGGCGGATCCTGGTGGCGACCCGCGAGAGCCGCCGCACGCTCGAGCGGCGACTGGCGCGGCTCGAGGCGTTTCAGCAGCGTTACGACGCCGCCAAGCGCGACCTCGCGGAGGGCAATCTGCGGCTGGTGATTTCGATCGCGAAGCGGTACCGGAACCGTGGCCTGTCGTTCCTCGACCTGATCCAGGAGGGCAATTCCGGCCTGATGCGGGCGGTCGACAAGTTCGAGCATGCCCGTGGCTTCAAGTTTTCCACCTATGCCACGTGGTGGATCCGGCAGGCCATCACCCGCGCCATCGCCGACCAGAGCCGCACCATCCGCGTGCCCGTGCACATGGTCGACACGATGTCGAAGATGCGGAACCTGGCCCGCGATCTGCGGCAGGAACTGGGGCGGGAGGCGACGGTCGAGGAACTCGCGGCCCGGGCGGGTGTGACGGTCGACGAGGCCGAGTGCGTGTGGCGGATGTCGCGGCGGCCGACGTCGCTCGACCAGCCCGTCGGCGATGGCGACGAGGCGTCGGCGGGCGATTTCGTCCGCGACCACCGCGAGGAGGACGCACTGGCCGACGTGAACCGCCAGTCGCTCAAGTCGTCGATCGCGCGGGCGCTCGATGGCCTCTCGTACCGCGAGCGGGAGATCATCCGGCTGCGCTTCGGACTCGCCGACGGCTACGCCTACACGCTCGAGGAGGTCGGCACGATCTTCGACGTGACCCGCGAGCGCGTCCGGCAGATCGAGGCCAAGGCCGTGGAGAAACTCCGCGACCCGACGCTCGACGTGGATCTGGCCGGGTTCATGGACGACGGTCTCGTGGAACGGGCCCGCGCGGCGGCGCTGCTCAGGGCGGAACGCGGCAGTCGGCCCCGGAGCCCGGAGCCGGAACTGGCCGCGATGTCATCGTGAGCGTCGGGGCTTGACCATCCTTACGCCGACTTGGCTTCGTCGAGCGCCTGCTGCAGTTTGGCCTTGGGCTGCACGCCCATGAACTGCTGCACCAGGCGGCCGCCGCTGAAGATCATGATCGACGGAATGCTTGCGACGTTGTAGGTCATCGCCAGGCGGGTATTGTCGTCGACGTTGACCTTGCCCACGCGGAACGTGCCCTCGTTTTCCGCGGCCAGTTCCTCGATCACGGGGCCGATCATGCGGCAGGGACCGCACCACGGCGCCCAGAAGTCCACCAGCACGGGAACCGGGGAGTCGAGCACCTCGCTCTGGAAGTTCTGGTCGGTGAATTCTCGGGCGGCGTGTCCCATCGTGTCGGTCGCTCCTAAGAGGTGAGAGAGTGGTGGTGAGGAATCGGGCTGCTGCGTCTCTGGGCCGGCGGGTAGGATGCCGAATCGCCGGTCGCCCGAGGCGCCGCCGCGGGGCAGTATAGCGATGGTCGGCGAAACCGCCGCGGTGCTGGCCGGTGGATGCCGTCTTGATTCCGTCTCGGTCGTGGAGTGGTGGCATGGCAGCGGAGGCCGGCGAACTCACGCTGCGGGCCTGGCGCGTGAGCCGCGGGCCGGACGGGGCGGTCGCGGGCGGCGCGGCTTCGCTCGGCTGGGATCCGCAGGCCGCGTCCGCCGACGCCGTGGTTGCCGTCGAGGCAGCGGGCTTCAACTACAAAGATGCTCTGGCCTGCGTCGGCCATGCGGGTGTGATGAGGGTCTCGCCGCTCGTGCCCGGCATCTATGCGGCCATCGGCATGGCCGGCGGTGCGGAACTCGTCACCACGGTCCACCCCTTCATCCTCCGCGGCGTCACGTTGGCGGGCATCGACGCGGCCACCCAACTCACGCAGGCCGACCGCGGGCGGCTGTGGGCCATGCTTGCGGATTTCTGGCCCCGGATCCGCGACGTGTTTCCCGTCACGACGCTCGGGCTCGGCGACGTGGGCAGCTGGGCCGATCGGATGCTCGCGGGTGATACCCTGGGGCGGGGCGTGGTGGTGCCGTGACCGAGGTGCATCGCATTCGCTTGCAGGCGGCGTGGGATCGCGGCCCGGCGGAGATGACATGGATGCGCTCCTTCGGTCGCCCGACGGGCATCGGGCCGGAAGATCGCATCTGGCTGGTCATCGAGCGCGCCGCCGCATGTGTGGTGGCGCTCAACGGCCGGGTTTTGGCCGCCGCGTCAGCCGGCGATGGGCCGTGGCGGCACGACGTCACGACGGCACTGCAGGAGCGGAACGAATTGCAACTCACGTTCAACGCTGCGCGAGCCGATGCCGCGGCCGGTCGCGGGCCGCTGCCGGAATGGCTCGGAGTGGTGACGCTCATCATCGAGTCCGGCTGCTGACTTCGGCCCATGCGTCCTTGACACGTCGTCGTCCGGATCAGTACGAACGAGTCAGAGCGGTGGGTCTGTGACCGTCGCACGCGTCCGATCATGCGAGGGAGAAACCGTCATGTCAGTCATCCGGGTGGGAAGCACGAGCACGTACGCGGCCGGCTGGGACGCCATTTTCGGCGGTGCCAGGGTGGGCCGCGGTGGAAAGGCGGGCGTCAAGAAGACCCGCCAGGCCGCCGGCCGGGCCGCCGCAAAGAAGGCGGCTGCCAAGCCGTCGTCCGTGAAAGCCGCACGGAAGGCCCGGAAATCCCAGTCGGCCCGCAAGCGGCGGTAGTGGATCCCCGAGCCCGGCTGCGAGCGAGAGACCTCACTGCGCGCGAGCATCCGGTGTGAGCCGCGACGACGTTCGCGCTGACTGTCCGTGGGAAAAAATTCATCCATGGCTTTTACCGCTCGGCCGACCTGCGGAAACGGCCAGGGTTTCCACGGTCGGCGATCGTCGCATCCTGCTCCGGCAGACTTGATCCACAGTCTGCTGGGCATTCGCGCTAGGCATTCGCGCTAGGCATTCGCCCGGCCCAGTTCACCCGCGCGGTTCGTCGCGGCGACGACGGCGGCAGCGAGCGCCTCCTTCAGGCCGCGCTCCTCGAGCACGCCGAGGCCCGCGAGGGTCGTGCCTCCCGGACTCGTGACCTGGGCGCGGATCGCCGCGGGGCTCTCGCGTGTGCGTTCCAGCAATTCGCCGGTGCCCGCGAAGGTCTCGACGGCGAGGGCGAGGGCCAGATCGGCAGGGAGTCCGGCGCGCTCGCCCCCCGTGGCCAGCGCCTCCACGACGAGCGCGAGGAACCCGGGTCCGGAGCCCGACAGCCCGGTGACCGCGTCCATCAGCGACTCGTCGGCCTCGTGGACGTGGCCCACCGACGCCAGCAGCGTTCGCACGCGGCTGCGATCGGCCTCGGGAACGGCGGGCGCTGCCGACATGACCGAGACCCCGCGGCCCACGAGGCTCGGCGTGTTGGGCATCACGCGCACGATCCTGGGCGTGCCGGCGAGCGCGGAGAGGCGGGCCACCGTGAAGCCGGCCACGATCGAGACGAGCGTCGTGTCGCGCGAGAGCGCGGGGGCGATTTCGGCGCAGGCCGCTGCCGCCTGCTGCGGCTTCACGGCGAGCACGACGAGCCGGGCGGCTGCCGCTGCCGCTGCACCCGTGGCCGCGAACCGCACGCCGGGCACCCGGGCCTCGAGCCGGTCGCGGGCCTCGGCCGACGGATCGAACACGATGATCGCCGCCGACTCGACGAGCCCCGTCCTCTGGAAGCCCTCGGCGAGCGCCTGGGCCATGCGGCCGCCGCCGATGAAGGCGATCCCGATGTTTTCCGTCATGGCATCACGCATCCACGATGCGTTTCCCGAGGATGCGCGACGGCGGCAGGTTGCACGATTCCGTCGCGCCGCCCAGTATAGGGCGAAGGGACGGAGGCCGCCGGAGTCGCGACCGTGAAGATCTACACCAAGACCGGTGACGCCGGAGAGACCGGTCTCTTCGGCGGGCCACGGGTGCGCAAGGATCATGCCCGCATCGAGGCCTTCGGCACGGTCGACGAACTCAACAGCCATCTGGGCGTGGTGCGCACGCTGCCGGCGGCCGACGCGTTCGATCCGCTGCTCCGGCGGGTGCAGTGCGAACTCTTCGACCTCGGTGCGCAGCTCGCCACCCCGGCGGCGGCGGCTGAACGGATCACGGCGGGCCACGTCGCCGCGCTCGAAACCGAGATCGACGGACACGAGGCGACGCTCTCACCGCTGACCTCCTTCATTCTGCCGACCGGCACTCCGCTCGCCGCCGCCCTGCACGTGGCGCGGACGGTCTGTCGGCGGGCCGAGCGCCGGGTCGTCGCGCTCGGCATGCAGCCGGAAACCACGATCCCGGCCAACGCCATCGAATACCTCAACCGCCTCGGCGACCTGCTGTTCGTGATGGCCCGCGCGGCCAATCGGCGGGCCGACGTGGCCGACGATCCGTGGATGCCGGCATGAACGCCGCGACGCCGCGGCCCGTCGTCGCCCGCGCGACCGCGGCCGTGGCCGACATGCGGCGCCGGGTGGCCGCCCAGCATGCCTCCGGAGCTCCGGGCCTGGCGACCTGCGGCCTGGCCAGCGACCTCGTCGACGCGATCGTGCTCGATGTCTGGGAGGCGGCGCTCGCCGATCTGCCACCCGCAGACGCCATCGCCGTCCGCGAACGCACGGCGGTCGTCGCGATCGGTGGCTGGGGGCGGCGGGAAATGGCCCCCTTCTCCGACGTCGACCTGATGTTGCTTCATCGTGACGGCCCGGTGCCCGCGGCCGTGGCGGCGGTCGCCCGGCAGGTGCTGCAGGATCTCTTCGATGCGGGCCTCCAGGTGGGCCAGAGCGTGCGTGCCGTGGGTGATGCAGTGCGGCTCGCGGCCGGGGACGCGACGATTTTCAGTGCCCTGCTCGACGCGCGATCGCTCGCCGGCGATGCCGCGCTCGTCGAGCGGCTGGCGACGCGGTTGCGGCGGCTCGTGGCGCGGAGCCGACGGCGGCTCGCGGAAGCGCTCCTCGCGGCGCGTCGCGAGGAGGCCGAGCGATTCGGGCAGGCGGTGGCGATGCTGGAGCCCAACGTGAAGCGGTCGCGCGGCGGGCTGCGCGACGTGCAACTCGCGCACTGGCTCGGGATCGTGCTCTGTGACGCGGCGACCTGGGACGATCTCGCCCGCGTCGACGGCCTCTCGCGGGTCGATGCCGCCGCATTACGAGACGCCGCCGACTTCCTGGCAGCCGTCCGCACCGACCTCCATCTCGCGGCGGGACGCGCGGCCGACGAGCTCACCCGTGACCAGCAGGCGCGGATCGCCGCGGTTCGCGGCATCGGGCCCCAGGGCGGGTTGCTCGGCGTGGAGCGGTTCATGCGGGATTACCTCGGCCACACCAGTCGCGTGCAGCAGGCGGTCGACGCCCTCGCGGCGCGGCTGCATCGTCCGGGCCCGGCCCGCCGGGCCGCGGCCGGGCTGCTCGGGCATCGGGTCGACGGCCTGTTTCGGGTCGGACCGGGCGACGTCGCCGTGCTGCCCGGCCGCGACGCCGAGGTCGCCGCCAGCCTGGCCCGCGTGGTGCGGCTCGTGGAGTTGGCCGGGCTCTACGATCTGCCGATCGAGCCCGCTTCCTGGGCCGCCGTCCGCGATGCCGTGCCGACGTTGCCGCGGGAGATCGACGCCGACGCCGCGGCCGCCTTCCTCGCGCTCTTCGCGCGGCCCGAATCCTTGGCCGCCGTGCTCCGCAAACTCCACGAGGTCGGGGCGCTCGAGATCCTCGTGCCGCCGTTCGCCCACGCGCGGCATTTGCTGCAATTCAACAACTACCACAAGTACACGGTCGACGAGCATTCGATCCGCGCGGTGGAGCACGCCGCGGCGTTCGCTGCCGACGAGGGCTGGCTCGGCGCTGCGTGGCGTGAACTTCCTCGGCGCCGTCCGTTGCTCATGGCCCTGCTGCTCCACGACCTCGGCAAGGGCTTCGAGGAGGATCACAGCGTGCTCGGCGCGGCGCTGGCCCGCGAGGTCGCCTCCCGGCTCGGCCTTCCGGCCGACGAGACCGAGATCGTGGAGTTCCTCGTGCGCCATCATCTCGCGATGGCGCACCTCGCCTTTCGCCGCGACTCGGGGGACGCGGGCATCGTCGTCGGCTTCGCCCGTGACGTCGGTTCGCCGGAGGTGCTCCGCATGCTGGCCCTGCTGACCGCGGCCGACGTGGCGGCGGTGGGGCCCGGCACGTGGAACCGCTGGAAGGCCGACCTGCTCGGCGATCTCTACGCCCGCACGCTCGGCCACCTCGACGGCGAGCGGCCCCCGCCGCACGCGGAGCGGGCCCGCCGCCGTCTGGGAACGCTGCTCGAGGAACGCGACGTCGACGACCCGGTGGTGCGGATCGCGGGCCGGCTCCCGGCGGCGCTGTTCCGCGACACCCCTCCGGAGCGGCTCGTCGAGGAACTCGGCCGGCTCGCGCGGCTGCCGCCCGACGGGATCTTCACCGCGGCCCGCTGGCAGCCCGACACCTCGACCGTGGCCGTCACCGTGGGCACCCGCGAGGACGTGGCGCCCGGCATCTTCCACCGTGTGGCCGGGGCGCTGGCTGCCGAGCGGCTCGAAGTGCTCGCGGCCGACATCCACACGCTCGAGGGTGGGCTCGTGATCGATCACTTCACCGTGCTGGATGCCGATTTCGCGGGTGCCCCGCCGCCGGAGCGGCTCGCCGACGTCGCGGCCGCGATCCGTGCGGCGCTCAAGGCGGATCAGCCTCCGGAGTTTCGCCGCCGCTGGAATCCGTTCGCACCGCGGCCAGCGCAGGGGTCGCCCGCGCCGCCGCGGGTGTTCTTCGACACCGTGAGTTCCGCGGAGGCCACGATCGTGGAGGTGTTCGCGACGGACGCCCCGGGCCTGCTCTCGGCCGTCGCCCGTGCGCTCTATGCCGCCGGCCTCTCGGTGAAGTCGGCGCGGATCGGCACGCACCTCGACCAGGTGGTGGACGCCTTCCACGTGGTCGATGCCGCCGGCGCCAAGGTCACCGATCCGGAGCGGCTCGCCGCGCTCCGTCGGGCTCTCGAGGCCGCCGCTGCCCCAGTCACCGGCCCCGCGGCGAACGAGGCGGGTCACGGCGGCCCGTGAATCCGATCCCGGTGTGCTCGTGCCCGCCGGATCCACCGGCGGGGAGCGTGCTACCCTGGTCGAGCGCCGCAGCCTCGTGAGCCGCTGCCGGGCCGAGGCCGACCAGGCGCAGTGGGGCGTCACCCCGGGGACGGCCCGGCCGCTCGCCACCGAAGGGCACACGGTAGCCCGGTCAATGGCCCTCCCTCACCGGTCTCCCGTCGCTCACGAGCCGCACACGCTGCTCACGCGGGGCGTGGCGGGGCCGCTGGACGGCTTCTCCAGCAGGCAAAAGCGAAGGATGTATCCGGCATGCATTCGCTGGATCGTCGACACAATCTGCTTCGAGGTGTTTTTGGGCAAGACGAGCGAGCGACCGTGAACTGACCATCCGCAGATCGACATCTGCCGTCACGGCGGTAACGCCGTGCAGCAACAGCCGTCCCGCCATGTGCGCGTCAACGTAACGGGCGAAAACGCCTCATGCCGCTGTGCCGTCGAGAAGCTCTGGTCCGGTCGAGCAGGCACCACCGATGAGGTTGCGTACCTACGCCCTGGGATTCCGGGGCTCATACGGCTCACACGTGATCCTCGCGCGGCGGGAGGCATCTCGTCGGCAGCCGAGCTGTGAGCCCAACCGGCTCGGGTCTACCCACACCCTCTCGCCGCGCGCTGCGCTCATCCTGACCTGCGCTTGCTCGAAGACGGCCGCGCGCAGCACGGATTGCGAAACGAGGGCAGCATCGAGTGCGCGAAGGGCACGACGCCCTTCGCGAACGTCCGGACGAGACGGCGCGGGCTTCCCCGATGCCGGGACAGGCGCGGTGACGCGCGAGGATCAAGTGGGATCCGTCTAGTAAGGGCGGGCGGTTCGAGGCGCGGGGTGTCGTGACCCCGGAAGGCGTGGTTGGGTTTCGCGGCCATCGACCGAGTCCGCTGCGGCCGGAAGATCCTCGTGCGGCACGCCATCCATGCCGGAGGGCGTCACGGACTGCAGGCTGCCGTGCTCGAGCACGGGCGGCCACTTCGCCCGGCCGAGTCACCGGGAGCACGCGTCACAGGTAGCAGTTGATCAGGTTCTCGAAGAGTTCCTGGCGGCCGCTCACGTTGGCCGCCGCCTCGCCCTTGCCGAGCATCTCCTTCTCCAGCGAGGCGAACGACTCGCCGCCCGCCTCGATCCGCCTGCCCAAGGGGCCCGACCAGGAAGCGTAGCGCTCGTCGACGAGCTTCTGGAGCCGGCCGTCGGCCCGCATGGCGGCCGCGATCTTCAGGCCGCGGGCGAAGGCGTCCATGCCGCCGATGTGGGCGTGGAAGAGATCGACCGGCTCGAAGCTCTCGCGACGGACCTTGGCGTCGAAGTTGACCCCGCCCGGCGCCAGGCCGCCGTGCTTGAGGATGGTCCACATGATCTGGGTCGTGAGGTAGACGTTCGTCGGGAATTGGTCGGTGTCCCAGCCCACGAGCGTGTCGCCGGTGTTGGCGTCGATCGAGCCGAGGACGCCCTGGAGGCCCGCGTAGTCGAGTTCGTGCTGCATCTCGTGGCCGGCGAGCGTGGCGTGGTTGGTCTCGATGTTCATCTTCACGTGCTTCTCCAGGCCGTACGTGCGCAGGAAATTGACGCACGTGGCCACGTCGTAGTCGTACTGGTGCTTCATCGGCTCGCGGGGCTTCGGCTCGAAGTAGAACTGACCGGTGAAGCCGATCGCCTTGGCGTGGTCCACCGCCATGTGCATGAAGCGGGCCAGGTGGTCGAGTTCCCGTTTCATGTCGGTGTTCCACAGGCACTGGTAGCCCTCGCGGCCGCCCCAGAAGACGTAGCCCGCGCCGCCGAGACGGTGGGTCACCTCGAGCGCCTTTTTCACCTGCGCGGCGGCATAGGCGAACACCTCGGCATTCGGGCTCGTGGCCGCGCCATGCACATAGCGCGGATGCGAGAAGAGGTTGGCCGTGCCCCACAGCAGCTTCTTGCCGGTCCGCTGCTGGGCCCGCTCGAGGGCATCGGCCACCGCGTCGAGGTTCGCGTGGCACTCGGCGAGCGTGGCTCCCTCGGGGGCCACGTCGCGGTCGTGGAAACAGTAGAAGTCGCAGCCGAGTTTCTCGAGAAACTCGAAGGCCACGTCCACCCGCCGTAGCGCCGTCGCGAGCGGGTCGCCGCCGGTCTCCCACGGCCGCACCATCGTGCCGGGTCCGAAGGGATCGGCGCCGGTCCCGCGGAAGGCGTGCCAATAGGAGACGGCGAACCGGAAATGGTCGCGCATCGGCTTGCCCTCGATCACGGCGTCGGCGTCGTAGTGCCGAAACGCCAGCATGTTCTGCGTGGCGGGCCCCTCGTACGCGATCCTGCCGATGCCCGCGAATGCTTCCGCCATGATGGCCCAGGCTCCCCAGTGGTGTGGCGGCAACCCCGCCGCGCGACGTTTCTATACCAGCCCTGGGAACGTTTGTCCTCCCGCCACGTGATCGGTTGGGTTTCGTGACCGGCGAGGTCACCCTGCGAAAGTGTCCCGCCACGCTCGAGCCTGCAACCTCCCGCGCGCCGGGCCGGAACGGGCGGATTCGGCGGGTGACGGATGCCTCGGCTGGCTCGCGGAAACAGCGTCGAGGCTACGATCCCACGCCTTGGGCACGTCGCATTGTGTCAGGGCACCCGAATCCCGCCGCAGGAGGCAGCACCGAGTCTTCCGTTTCACTCGTTTGTGGGAGCACCCGCCATGCCGTCCATGCCGTCGCCGACGCGATCCACCGTTCGTCGCAACCGGAATCGGCCCCTCCGCCGGGGCCTGCATGTGGAGGCGCTCGAGCGGCGCGAGGTGCTGGCCGGCAACGTGACGGCCCAACTCGTCGGCTCGACGCTCCTGCTCACGGGCGACGCGCTCGGCAACGAACTGGTGGTGGCCTCCGTCACCGGCGGCCGGGTCGCCGTCATCGGCAACGACACGACCGTCAACGGGTCCACGGGCTCGTTCGTCACGGCCAGGCCCGTGGTCAGCATCATCGCCAACCTCGGCGGCGGCAACGACGGGATCGGCTTCGGCAACGACGCCCAGGGATTCGCCGATCAATTCGCGGAACTGGGCATCACGCCGCCGCCGGCTCCCGTCATCACCGCGCTGCAGACCGCGATCGACGACGTCGCGAACGGCGCCACCACGTTCTCCCTGCCCGGCAGCCTGGCGATCACGATGGATGGCGGCAGCGACGTCGTCAGCCTCATCGGCAACGTCGGCGGCTCGCTGACCGCCAACCTCGGATCGGCGCCCACCGGCGAGATGAGCGGCAATGCGCTCATGATCGGCGGCTTTCATGCGGGACAGGCCAGCCGCGTGGGCGGTGCCGTGTCGATCGTCGGCGGGGCCCAGCGTGACGCCGTGGAACTCGTCGGCACCACCGTCGGCGGCGGCCTCGTCGTGGGGCTCGGCAACGGCGCGAACTCCCTGAACGTCTACGAATCGAGCGTCGCGTCGTTGGCCTATACGGGCGGCGGCGCCGACGACGATGTGGACGTGGCCGACCTCGGGGTCCGCTATGGCGTGAGCATCGTCACGGGTGCCGGACAGGACGAAGTCTACGTGCACGAGCACGGCGGCCCGCAGACGGTCGTCGGCGCGGGCATGGTGATCAACACCGGCTCGGGCGACGACTACGTGGAGATCAGCAGCGCCGTGGGCGGCGGGCTGTCGCTGGTCACCGGTGCGGGGGGCGACGAGGTGCAGATCTACGAGACCTCGGTCGGGCTCAACGCCGTGATCAACACCGACGGCGGGGACGACCGAGTGATGCTCGAGCTCACCCAGGTGCGATTCAACCTGTTCGTGTCGCTGGGTGCCGGCAACGACGACCTGGAGCTCACGGCGACCAGCGCGTTCGCGGCGTTCCTCGACGGCGGCCTCGGCGGCAACATGCTCACCATCGACACCGCGTCGCGGAACGCCATCCGCCGACTGTTCGTCACGCGATTTCAGACGGTGACGTGACCGGCGTCGACGCCGGTCGAGGATGACGTGTCATACGGCCCCCACTTGATCCACGCCTCGTCCCACGGAAGCGAGGA
>CAIXGY010000071.1 GCA_903919035.1 uncultured Planctomycetaceae bacterium
CTTCGTGCCCGTCGCTCACTCGATGCTGGCCTCGCTTCGCAATCCGTGCTGCGCTCGGCCAGCAACGCCGGCTCGACGGCACGGGCATCCCCGCCGCCTCGCCCTACGGAAGCGAGGAAGGCTCGGGTCTGCCCACCCCCTCGAGACGGCGTTGACGGCAAGCGCAGGCACGAAGCCGCAGCGCAGCCGTCTCCGAGCGAGCGAAGGTCAGGATGACCGCAGCGAGCGTCCGGCGAGAGGGTGTGGGCAGACCCGAGCGGGTTGGGCTCCAAAGGCCGGCCGCCGACGAGATGCCTCCTCCGCGCGTGGATCAAGTGGGGGCCGTATGAGCCGTATCAGTCGGCCGGCTTCGGCACGAGTTCCAGGAGGCGGCCCGGAGAGCCCATGACGTTGTAGCCGGCATCGACGTGAAGGATCTCGCCGGTGATGCCCTGCGAGTCGCGTGACAGGAGCCAGGCACCGGCCTTGCCGACCTCCTCGTGGGTGATGTTTCTGCCCATGGGCGACATGTGCTGGTAGAGGCCAAGCATGTCGTCCACCCCTGCGCCGCGGCCGGCGAGGGTTCGCAGCGGACCCGCGCTCACCGCATTGACACGGACACCGGCGGGGCCAAGGTCGAACGCCATGTAGCGCATGCACATGTCGAGCGTGGCCTTGCAGACGCCCATGATGTTGTAGCCGGGCACGACCTTCTCGCCGCCGAAGTAGGTGAGCGTGAGGATCGAGGAATCGGTCGCGAGGATCGGCCGAGCGAGCCGGCCCACGGCGAGGAGGCTGTAGGCGCTCGTCTCCATGGCCAGCCGAAATCCCTCGCGACTGCAGTTGGTCGTCTCGCCCTTGAGGTCCTCGAGCGGCGCGAAGGCGATCGAGTGCAGGAGGAAGTCGATCGTGCCGAATTCCTGCTTCGCCCGGTCCATGACCGCCGCGATCTGGGCGTCGGTGGAGACGTCCATGGGAACGAGAAACTTCGCGTTGGGCTCGGGATCCGTGAGCAATGCCACGCGGCGGCGGTTCCTTTGCCGCTCGTCGTCGGGCTTGTCGGGCAGATGGGTGAAGCCGATCTGCCCGCCTTCCTCGAGGATCAGTTTGGCGATGGCCCAGGCGATCGAGTGATCGTTGGCGACACCGAGCACGAGGCCCTTGAGTCCTGCGAACCGTCCCATCGGCGTCATGTCTCCACGAGGTGGGGCGGCAGCACGCCTTTGGTCGGCTGCCGCGAGGAGCGCGGAATGTAGCCGCTCGCCGCAAAAATCTGCAACGCGTGCGACGCGAGCCGATTGTGGTCAGCGTGCGGGCACGGCCATTCGGACCCTTGTGGCGGCCGCGTGCGCCGGGTAAAACGCAGGTCGAGCGGCCCCGTTAGCTCAATTGGTCAGAGCATCTGACTCTTAATCAGAGGGTTCTAGGTTCGAGTCCTAGACGGGGCACTGGCGAAGGCTCGGCAACCGCCGCGGCGGTCACCGGGCCAGGACGACGATCGCGGCACCCAGCAGGATGAATCCGCCGCCGATCAGCACCGGCCACTCGAGGCGACCCCCGAAGAAAAGCGTGGAAAAGATCGCCACGAACACGGGGTAGGAAATCTCCAGCACCGCCGAACGGTGTGCCCCGAGGAATTTGATCGACGCCAGGATGCAGAACGCCGCGGCGGTGGCGGTCACCAGCGTGAGCAGGAAGAGGCCGCGGGGTGTGGCGGTCGCGTCGAGGCGGAAGAGCGCCGCTGGCGTGTGACCCTGCGCCAGCAGGATCGCCCCGGCGATCGCCGTGCCGCAGAGGCAGTGCAGGAAGTAGAGCCGCGTCACCGACAGGCCCGCGAGCACCCGCTCGTCGAGGCAGTAGGTCAGCCCCCAGAGCACCGATGCCGAGAAGGCCAGCGCGTATCCAAGCCAGGGCATGAGGGCACCTCGCGGACGAATGGAATCCGCCGCCATCCTACCCGGTCGCGGAAACCGTTCCGGGGAGCGATGTCCGCGTCACCGGCAGATCGACCGCACGAGCGAGCGCAGGCCGGACCCCGGTGCCACGCCCGGCACGTACACGTCCACGCCCAGCATGCGCAGCTGAATCTCTTCCTCGGGCCGATCGGCAGCACCGCAGGCGACGACCTGCGTGTCGGGATCGGCGGCGAATTCGGCGGCGAGGTCTGTGGGCACGAGTCCGAATGGCGGCCGCACCAGATCGATGAACACGACGTGAAACCCGGGTTCAACCGCGGCGAACGCCGCGGCTGCGGTCGGGGCGCTGCACGACCAGCCGGCGGCCGCCGCAGCCGCCGTCACCTGGCGGCGCAGCACGGGATCGGCGGAGACGACCAGGCAGCGGCGGGACGGGGCGAACGCGGCCGGGGGGGCGATGTGCCCGCGACGCCCGACAGAGATGACGGCGACCATGCCGCCATTCACCGCGCGGCGGGCCGGCCTGGGCAAGCCAGGACGTCCAGGCACGCCCCGGAGGCACGATCATCAGGCCGGACAATGCCGCTCGGTGATGTCTCGCGCCGGCGCCCGTTCAGGCGATGCCGTGACGGATCGCCCACACCGCCGCCTGCGTGCGGTCGTTGAGCGACACCTTCCGGAGCATGTTCTGCACGTGCTCCTTCACGGTCTCGACGCTGATGTCCAGCGCGTCGCCGATCTCCTTGTTGGACAGGCCCATCGCGACGTGCCGCAGCACCTGCGTCTCCCGGGCGGTCAGCGGCACCTTCGCATCGGCCGGAGCCTCCCGCTTCGCCATCGCGCCCGCCATGCGCCCAAGCGCGCCGGTGCGCAGGGGTGGAACGCCCTCCGCGGCTCGCGTGATCGCGGCGATGATCTCCGACCGGGTCGCCGTCTTGACGAGGTAGTCATGGGCGCCCGCGGACAGGGCGCGGGCCAGATACGTCGGGTTGTCGAATGCCGAGAACACGATGACCTGCACGCCCGCCGCCGCCAACCGGACCCGCTTGATCACGTCGAGGCCATCGCAGTCGCCGAAGCGCACGTCGAGCAGGACCACGTCGGGCTTCAACCGCTTCGTCTGCCGCACCGCGTCGTCGGGCGACGTCGCGGCCCCGCAGACCCGGGCCGGGGAGTCCTTGAGCAGGCTCGCCATGCCCTGTCGGATCACCTCATGGTCGTCCGCGATCAGAACCTTGACGGACATCGGACGGACTCCAAGGGCTCGGGACCCACGGCTCCATCGGAGCCACGATGGTCAGTGGGGGGCTCCTGACCTGACCGACGGAGTCCCGCCCGTCGGGGAAAGTATCACGTTCGGGGGGACTCGTCGAGCGGCGGGGGGCCGGGGACGCGGGCCGACCTGCCGGGGGCGGGCGGATCGATGGCCAACCCGCCGGGCCAGCACGGCTGGTAGGCTCCCGGCCATGCATGAGCCGATCGTCCTGTTCGAGGCCTCCGGTGTGCTCGCAGTCGCCAAGCCGCCGGGGCTCGCCACGCAGGCGCCACCCGGGTGCGCCTCTGTGGAGTCGTGGGCGCGCAGCCGCACGACGGCCCCCGGCGCCTACGTCGGCATGCCGCATCGGCTCGATCGGGCCGTGTCGGGCGTCGTGCTCGTGGCCCTGTCGCCGCGGGCCGCCCGGAAACTCTCTCGGCAGTTCGAACGGCGACAGGTGCGGAAGACCTATCGGGCGGTCGTGGCGGTGGCCGCGCCGCCGGACATCCTCGACGCCTGTCAGGCCACGCGGGACGAGCGCGCGGAATGGCACGACCTCGTCGAAAAGGTTCCCGACGAACCGCGGGCCCGGATCGCCACCGATCCAGATGCGGCCGGCGTGCGCGAGGCCGTCACGCTGGCCCGATGGCTGGGGCCGGTTCCGGACGCGCCCGATCGGGGGCTCGTGGAACTCGAACCCCTGACCGGTCGCATGCACCAGCTGCGGCTCCAGGCGGCGACCCGCGGCATGCCGATCGTGGGAGACACGCTTTACGGCGGCCCGGCCGCGCAACTCGGGTCGGCCGTCGCGTCAGACCCCCGCACCCGTCCGATCGCGCTGCACGCTTGGAAAATCGCCTGGTTCGATCCTGATGGCGGCCAGCCGATGGAGGCCGAGGCGCCGCTGCCGGCGTGGTGGCCGGGAACGCGGTGATGCCCCTCACCGTGGCGTCAGCCATCCCGAGTGATCGAGCCAGTTCTCGATCCACGGCCGCGTCCACGGGTTCCAGGTCGGGTAGGCAGCAGACACCACCGAGAACGCGAGCAGGACGAGGCCGAGGCCGCGGCCGATCCTCCAGCGGGCGAGGCTGTCCGCGGCCGGCACGGCAGCCACGACCCACAGCGGTGCGAGCCAGAACGCCCAGCGGAAGCCGCTGGTCATGCCCCCGTAGTTGCGATCGGGCTGCCCTCGGGACAGGTAGAAGACGAGCACCACGGCGCTGACGACCGCGATCGCCGCAACCATGTCGGCATCCGCGCCGCCGCCCCGGCGACCGCGGCTCCACCAGAGGCACAGGCCCGGGATCACGAGCAGCCACGCCGGCGTCAGCGACAGGATGCCGTGATGGCCCACGAGGGCGTGCCAGGCATAGGCGGCACGCGACGGCTCGCCACCGTCCAGGCCCTGGGGCGACCGCCAGTAACTCTCGAGCATGCGGCCGTCGCCGAGGCGGATTCGGTAGTCATACCAATCCCGGGGATTCCACGATTCGGCGGCGCTGTCCGCCGCCGGCCGCACCGACGCGGGGTCGCGGTGGGCGTAGGGGGGAGCGAGTTCACCGTGGGCCAGCCAATTGGTGCCGAGGGCCGCTGCCGCCACGAGCGCCGCGGCAGGCAGTGCCGCCGTGAGCGTGCGCCGGAGATCGCTCCGTGCTGCGATCACGAGCACGGCGACGAGCCAGGCAAGAGCGGGGAGTTCGCAGGCCGCCCCGAGGGCCGCCCACAGTCCGACCGCCGCGAACGCGCTCCAGGAGCGGATGCCGTGCGCGGCGATGCGGTGTGCGCACCAGGCCGATGCCGCCGTGCAGGCTGCAGCGGGCACGTGGTTGGTGAGCACGACGGCGAACGTCGTCAGGAAGGTGCCGCAGGCCGCCACCGCGGCCGCCCAGAGCCGGCCCCAGTCGGTGGCCCCGACGGACTCGACGAGCCGGCACGTGTACGCGACCGCCGCGACCAGCGGCACGAGTCCGAACATCACCATGAGCATCCGTCCCATCTCGAAGGGGTGGTCGCCCAGTGTCCAGCCGGTGATCCGCTGCAGCACCCAGTAGGGGCCGGCACAGACCACGGACAGCAGGGGGGGCTTGCTCGAATAGAGACGCGGCCGGCCGCTCGCGTCGGCATGCACGACGGCGTCGATCGTGTCCCAGCCGGGCTCGACCACGAGGTCGTCGATCGCGAAGGTGCCCCGCTCCACGAGCGCGCGGATCGTGAGCCAGCGGCTGCGATCGTTGGCGGAGAGGAACGGCCGCACGAGACGCTTGTCGCGCTCGATCCGCGCACGGATCGCGGCGGCGTCGACCGACAGGCCGTCCGCGGCCGCCCGGGCCACGGCCTCCGCGACGAGCCGCTTCTCGAGGCCCGACGTGTCGATGCTGGCCACGGCGCCGATGCGGCCGAGGACGGATCCGGCCGCGATCGCGAGGAGCAACGCGTAGACGAATCGCCGTGACCGGCCGCGCGTCTCGCGCAGCCGGCACCGCGGGCTGTCGGGCATCGTGCGGGCGACCCGCGCGAGGCCGACGATCCCGGCGGCGAAGCGGCCGGGGCCGTATTTCGAGGTGCCCCGCACCCGCGGCCGGTGGTGCACCGGCATCTCGATCACGTCGCGGCCGTCGAGCCAGACGAGGGCCGGGATGAAGCGGTGCATGTCGCGTGGCAGGCTCAGCGCCCGCGCGACGGTGCCGTGCATGGCCTTGAGGCCGCAATTGTGGTCGTGGAGCGGGAGTCCGGTGACGCGGCCCACGAGCCAGTTGAAGAGTCTCGACTGCAGATTCTTGTGCCAGGGATCGAGCCGGGGTCGCTTCCAGCCATTCACGAGCGCCGGCCCACCACCATCGCGGCCGAGGGCGGCAACCAGGCGGGGCACCTCCGCGGGATCGTCCTGGCCGTCGCCGTCGAGCATGACGACCGCGCGACCGCGGGTGCGGGCGAACCCGGTCGCGAGGGCGGCCGACTTGCCGCGGCCGTGATCGTGGCGGACACCCGTCACCCGGACGTCGGTTGCCGCGACCGCCTCGATCTCCGCCCACGTGCGGTCGCGGGAGCCATCGTCGACGACGATCAGTTCCCAGGCGAGTCCCGCCGCATCGAGTGCGGCGCGGAGTTCGCCCACCAGCGGCGCCAGGTTGCCCGCCTCGTCCCGAACCGGGATCACCAGCGAGACGTCGGGGGCGGGCATGCGGACTCCGGCACGTGGATCCCGGGGGGCCGGACGGACGCGGCCGAGGGACCGGCGTCGAGGATAGCCATGAGGCCGTGCGACCGCCAATCTCGACCTGCATCGCGCCGCCGCCGTCAGGGTATGATTCCGGCCCGCAGGAAGCGGCTGCGACCGGCGTGGCGCAGCGTCGAGGAATTTCCCATGACCCGGATGGTATCGCTCGGCGTGATTCTCGGCCTCGTGGTCGTGTTCGGCCTGTTGTCGCTGCGGGTGATGGCGGCGTTTCTGCTGCCCCTGCTGCTGGCGGCGATGCTCGTCGTGATCTTCGGACCGTTGCACCGCTGGCTCCGGGCCCGCTTCCAGTTGCCCGATTGGGCCGCGGCGGCTCTCACGACGGTGTTCGTGCTGGTCATCGTGCTCGTGCCGCTGGTGTTGCTCGTGGCTCGGGCCGGCGGCGATGCGGCGGCGATGGTGCGGAGTCCCGATGGCATGCGGCTCGACCCGGCGGTGCTCGACGGTCTGGTGGTGAAGTTCAACGATGCCACCGGTCTGCACATCACCGCAGAGAGCGTCAACGCGGAGCTCGCGAAAATCGCGGAGGACGGTATCGGACCGGTGGTGAAGCGGGCCCCGGTGGTCGTGGTGAAGTTGCTCATCGGGCTCATCGTGATGACCGTCGCCCTGTTCTACTTCCTCGCCGACGGCCGGCGCATGATCGAGGCGGTGACGAGGCTCGTGCCGCTCGACGTTCGCTACCAGTGGCAGCTGCTCCACGAGTTCGAGGAGGTGAGCCGCGCCGTCGTCAGCTCGACGCTCCTCGCCGCCATCGTGCAGGCGGTGCTCGCCGGGTTCGGCTTCTCGGTGGCCGGGCTCGGCAACGTCTTCCTGCTCACGCTGCTCACCTTCTTCGGCGCGCTGGTGCCCTTCGTCGGTGCCGCCGCAGTGTGGGGCACCGCCAGCCTCTACCTGCTGTTCTTCGTGAAGAACACCTGGGCCGCTGCTGGCCTCGCCATCTGGGGCCTGTGCGTGGTCTCGACGGTCGACAACATCATCAAGCCGATCGTCCTCCACGGGCAGTCGAAGCTGCACCCGCTCCTGGCGCTGTTGAGCGTGCTCGGTGGCGTGGGGGCCCTCGGTCCGATCGGGATCTTCGTCGGCCCGATCGCCGTGGCATTCCTGCAGGCCGCCCTCACCATGCTTCAGGTCGAGCTCGACAGCCTGAAGGGGGGCGACTGGTCGTTCGCGGGCTCGGACGGTCCGGGGCCGGCGACCGTCGCCGGTGGCGGCGGAGTTGCACGGGAAGGGGACGGGAGGTTGAAATCGTGACTCGTCCGGGCGGCGGCATGCGGTCGCCGGCCGGCGGGCAGACTCGGGAGACGGTGCGACCATGATCGTGCAAGGCGTGCTCCTGTTGGCGGCGTTGCTGGCGACAGGAATCGAGGCGGCCTTCGTGCCTGCCGACGACGGTGGCGGTGACTATCTCGTGCGGGTCGAGCCCGATCTCGTCCGCGGGGCAAGTCCCTATCAGTTCACGAGCGACGTGCCCGACGACGCGCGGGACGTGCGCCGCGTGAGGATCTACGTGGCCGACTCCTGGCCGCCGGCCGTCGAGCGGTCGGTCGCCGATGCGGCCAAGCGGCCTCGGAGGGCGATGCCGGTGGCGGCGAAGGGGCGGCTCGCCGACGTCGCGGACACGGCGACGGCCGTCCAGCGTCCGTGGGGCTGGCTCATCGGCAGCCTGATCGCCCTCTTTTTGTCGCTGGGGGCCAACGCGTATCTCGGCATGCTCCTGGGGAACATGCGGCAACGCTACCTGCGCGACGTCCAGCAGGGACTCGTGCGGACGTAATACGGCTCGGATGTGATCCTCGCGAGGCACCACGTCCAACCGGCGTCGGCGATGCCCGTCGCGTTTCCCGACCCGATCCGGTTGGGATCAGAGGCCGACTGCCAACGAGAAGTGTCCCGACGCGCGAGGATCACGTGGGAGCCGTAGACGGCCTACGCTCGCGGCCGGCGCGGCCGCGAGCGCCGCGCCCCCACGTCGGCCCGCTCTGCGGCGGGCTCGGCCTCCGCGGCGGGAGAGCCTGCGCGGGCGGCACCGAAGAAAAACACCTCCGCCGGCCATGCCCCCGGATCCGCGGGCACCGGCGGCGGGGCCGGCACGATGGCGGCCACGGCGGGCGGCGGTGACGGTGCGGGTTGCGGTTCCACGACCGTGCGCCGCACGGGGGCCGGTGCGCCCGACAGGGGGCGGACATCGGCCCCGGCCGCGCGAAACATCTCCGCCACGTGCTCATGGCAGGTGAGCACGAGCATCTGCCGACCGGCTCCCTGCTCCGCGACGAACTCGACCAGGACGCGGGCCGCGATGCGGGCCCGCGCGTCGTCGAAGTTCACCAGCGCGTCGTCCATCACGACCGGCAGGCTGACGTCGTGGCGGCCCAGGTCGCGGACGAGGGCGAGTCGCAACGCGAGAAACACCTGCTCGCGGGTGCCGCGGCTGAGTCGCTCCGGGTTCCAGACCGCGCCGTCGGACTCGTGTACCTCGAGCCGGGCCTCGTCGATCGCGGTGGTGATCGAGGGATAGCGGCCGGCGGTCAGCCGCGACAGCCAGCGCGAGGCCTCGCGCAGGACGGGTGGCTGATGATCACGGGCTACGGCGGCCCGGGTCTGCTCGAGCAACTCCCGGGCGGTCTCCAGGTGCCGGCGTCGCTCACGTTGTTCGACCAGCCGCGCCTCGACCTCGGCCAGTTCCGCCTGGAGGCTTTCGGTGCACCGGTCGTGCGCCGCGGCCTCGACCCGCGCGGCCACCGTTTTCCGCCGGTCGCGGGCGGCCGCGAGCGCCTGGCGGTGCCGCGCGGTGACGGCGACGGCATCGGCCAGCCGCTGCTCGAGCGGCACGGCGGCCCGATCGGCGATCCAGCGCTCGAGGTCGGCGGGCTCGGTCGTCCGCCGCCGCGCGTCGAGCCAGGCGGTCTCCGCCGCCTCCGCCTCGGCCCGCGCCTCGTCGTACTCGGGACGGCGATCGACCTTTGCGAGAAACGCCCGTTCGTCGGCGACGCCCCACCGCGTGAAGAACTCGCGGACCGCCCGGGCGGCGACGCGGACCTGTCGCAGCGAGTGGCGGTGGCGACGACGTGCGGCCTCCAGCCGGCGGGCGAGCGAGGCCCGACGGCGGATCACGGCCTTGTCGGCGTCGAGCCGTTCCTGGAGCAGCCGCAGGTGGTCCAGCGGAGTGGACTCGGGCAGAATCTCGCACTCGACGAGCACTTCGTCGATTCGTCGCGCGAATGCGGCGACCTCGTCGCGCTTGTGTCGCGCCTCCTCGGAAAGTCGGCGGCGGTCGTCGTCGAGCGTGAGGAGCGTGTGGCGGTGGGCGGATATCTGCCGCACCTCGCGGGGCGACAGCGTGGTGGGCAAGCCGCGGTGGGCGAGCGCCTTCCGCCACCGCAGCCGCGCGGCCTTGCGGGCCTCGATGGCCCGCGCGAGCCCTTGGGCCGCGACGGCACTGCGGTCGGCGAGCACGTGCACGGAGCCGTCGCGGGCCGCGAGCGCCTCGAGCCGCTCGAGTTCGGACTGCGCGGCGGCGAGTCGCCGCTCGAGCCCGCCGGCCGCCTCGGCACCGAGCGTGGTGTCGAGGGCGGCGAGTTGGGCGACGAGGTCGGCCCGCTGACGGCGGGTGGTATCGAGTTGACTGCGGGCGGAATCGAGCCGCTGCGCGGCGCTCTTGTCGAGCGACCACGTGGTCACCGACGCCACGCCGGTGCCGGCCAGGCCGAGTGCAGCCATCGCATAGGCGAGCGAGCCGGTCACGCTCGCGGGCAGGAGCAGGCCCGACAGGAGCAGACCGGTGCCGATCACGAACAAGGCGCCGAGCGCCATGAGCCATGGGGCGGGCAGCAGTTGGTTGACGAGGCTGTCCGCCACCTCGCGCTCCAGGCGCACGATCGCCCGGTCGAGGTCGGCGGCCTGCTCGCCTGCGGTGATCCGCCGCCGCAGGGCCGCGGCACGCCCCGCCGCCTCCTCGATCGCGGCGGCGATCGTGAGGCCCCCGAGTGCGGCATGGGCTCCCTTGACGCCGCCGCGGGCGTCGTCGTGCGCCCGCCTGGCTTCGGCGAGCTCGCGCCGCGCGGTGGCCACGTCCTTCGCCGTCGCCGCACAGTCGCGGGCCCGGGCGCGCAGCGGTCCGAACGAGAGCGCGAAGCCCTCCGGCAAGAGCACGTCGGGCAGGGTGTCGCCGACCGCATCGTGAGCCGGGGCGACCGGCAGCACGCGCGACAGGCCGGCGATTCCGACCTGTTCACCGAACCGTCGTGCGGCGAGGCGGGCGTGCGCCTCGGCCCGGGCGGCGTCGGCGAGCATCCGCTCGAGCCGAGGTTGCTCCTCGACGAGCGCCGCCACGGCCACGCGCTTCTTCCAGACCGACGTCTCCGCCGGCAGTTCGCGGAGGCCGCGGGCCAGCTTGCCGCGGAGCTTCTTGCGCCGCGCGGCCTGCCGCTCGATCCGCGTGAGTCGGCGGGCCGCGAACTTCCAGGCATCGCGGTCGGGGTGCACGAGCGGAGCCTGCTCGAGCGCATGGCGGCGGGCGGCCGTCCGCCGCCAGGCGTCGTGGAGTTCGGCCAACGGCAGGGCGTTGCGGACCACCTGCTCGGCTTCCTCCGCGACGGCGATCCGGGCGGCGAGATCCTCGATCTCGGCGTCCAAGTGACCGAGTTCGGCCCACAGGCCGCCGGCGGCGAGCGCGGGGCCGCCAAGCGCGGCGAGCCGCGCCGACAGTTCGGCCGACTGGGCCTCGAAGGCGGCCAGCGGCGACACGGCTGGATCGCGGGAATCCAGGCGGGTGATCGCGTCGCGGAGATGCGCGAGCACCCGCGAGACTTTCGACCGGTCGAGGCCGCTGGCGAGTTCGTAGAGCCGGCTGCCGCAGCCCTCGGGCTCGAGCGTCCGCAGTTCGTGGAGCTCGTCGAGTCCGAACGCCATGACGTTCGTGAAGGTGGTCTCGTCGATGCCACCGACCAGATCCTGGAGGTAGACACGCTGACGGCCTTCGGTCCGCGGATCGACATCCTCGATGCGGATCAGGTCGCCCATGTCGCCGCCGAGGCCGACCACGTCGTCCTCGTAGGCCGCGCGGGTGAGCGCTGCGAGATGCGGGCCCTCGTGGCGCCGCTCGATGGCCAGGAGCGTGCGCTCCGGACCGGTGCGCACGAGCAGTCGACCGGCGCAGGGCACGCGCGGGTCGAGGACACCTCGGCGGAACGCCCCCTCGAAGCCGAAGAACACCGCCCGCACAAATTCGAGGAGCGTCGTTTTCCCGGTCTCATTGGTGCCGTGGAGCACCTGCACGCCGGGGCCGAGGCGGTCGATCGTGGCGCGGGACAGGGCGCCGAAGCGTTCCACGTCGATGCGTTCGATGAACATGATCGTCTCCGCGGGAGGGGCGTGGGTGGCCGACGGATCGCGTCAGCCCGACTCGACGAGCTCGAGCGCCAGCCAGCCAGCCTCGCGGGCCTCGAACGGTGCGAGCGCTGGCGCGGGGGAGTGCTCGAGATCGGCGACGATGTCGGCAAGGGCCGACGAGAACGAGGTCGTGGTGCCGGGACGGCCACCCGATCGCGCGTGACCCAGCGGCACCAGCGACTCGTGCGGATCGGCGACGAGCTCGCGGACCCAGAGCCGCGTCGGCCTGGGGCCGAGATAGTCCCGCAACCGGGCGAGGGTCTCGGCGGCAATTTCAGCCACGCGCACGCGACGGGCCACGCTCGTGCCGCAGGCCACGGCGACGCGGACGACCTCGAGCGGTCCGGCCGTGGTCGCCGGCCGCGATTCGAGGGCCGACCAGATGGCGGCAGCGAGTTCCTCGTCGCCGCCTGCCGGCGATTCGACGGCGAGCGTGCTCCACGCGACGTGGTGCGTGGGCAGTTCGCGCCAACTGCCCCGCCAGTCGGACAGCGGTCCGGCCGGACCTGCATCGGAGCGGGCCGGTTCCGAGCGGTCGAGCAGCGCGAGCGTGGCGCAGGCGCCCGGGCCACCCTCGGCAGGCCCCCGCGCCTGCAGCGCCGGGAGATGGTGCACTCCCGGGGGCAGCGATCGTCGGCGGCGCGAGCCCCACACCCAGAAGCTGCCGGGCTGCGCCCACGCCGGTGCGGCGTTATCGGCGGGCGCGAAGGGATCGGGGCCGGCGCTCGTCTCACAGCCGACGACGATCCGTCGCCGCAGTCCACCCGAGCCGGCTTGCGGTTCGGCGGCGGCCAAGGGGCCGTGTGCCGAGACGATCTCGACGGCGATGCCGCGGACATCGAGTTCGCACCCGGCCAGCGGGGTGACGAAACCCAGGCCCCGCGGCTCGCCGAGCATCCTTGAAAGGTCGTGGCAGGCGGACGCGCCGTCGGCGACCACGATCGTGCGACAGCCCGCATCGGCGAGCGTGACGACGTGGCGGCGGACGGTCGCCGCCTGCGCGGGGCTCGCACGCAGCGGGTCGAGAATCCGGCCGAGGATCACGACCGCCGCGGCCCGTCCCTCGACGGCCGCGGCAACCGCCGTCTCGAAGGCGGCGGCCGTCGCGCCCGAAATGGTTTCGGCCACCGCGGCGGCAGCGGCCTCCGGAGCGGGCAGCGGACGGTCGAGCACCGGATCAAATGCGAACACGAGGTCGGCCACGGCTCACCCTCCTCCATGAAGAATGGAATGGCGCGAACGATCATCAATCGCCAGCGGTGAACGCAGGCAAGATGGGGGCAATGTAACGCCATCTGGCCGATCCTGGCCACGGCAAAAAGCCTGGCGAAAACCGGGGGACAACCCGTCAGGTGTCGAGGAATGGCGGCGTCGCCGCGAAGGCGGCCGAGCGCGCGGCCGCCCACTCGTCGGCAGCCCGCGCCGGCCCGACGGTCGCGAGCACCCGGCTCCGCAGGATCACGCCCTTCTCGATGACCGCGGGAAAGATGCCGCACGCGATCCGCGCGCGACTCCCGGCGAGATCCACGACGATTCGCCGCGGATCCTGTGGATGCACGGCGACGAGCACGGCCGTCCGCAACCGGCGCGCGAGCACCGCCGCTGCCGCTTCGGGCAAAGGCCCGGACGCACGGATCGGCCTCCATTCGCGTTCGCCGGCCGCCAACCACGCCGCCTCCGCGCAGGCCACGTGCGACACGACGGCCAGCGCCGCGTCGGCATGCAGCAGCGCCGTCTGCGCCGATACGACGAGTTCCCACGCCGGACTGCCGTCTGGCGTGGATCGCCACATGGCCGTGGCCCTCAGCCGTCGCGGGTCGTCGGGTTCGTAGATGCCGGTGAGATCGGTCCCGCGGATCCAATGGTCCGCCGGTGCGGGGGGGCCGCCGAGGAGATCGAGCCCCAGGAGTTCGTCGGCGCCGTCGTCGGACGCCATCGTCAGACCCACGTCCGGCGCCGCGAGGTCGATCCGCGCACCAGCAACGCGGGCGGTCGCGACGTGGCCGCGAAGCGTCCATGCGGCGGTCGAGGGCTCGGGCATCGCGGCAGTCTGCTCCGTGGATCGGTCGCCGGGTGAGGTGCGGAATCGCACGCGGAATTGTAGCGGCAGTGTCCGACGAGAGCCGTGCATCGTTACACTCCGCCCTGGAAAATCGCCCCGCAGCATCTCTTGTTCCGAGGATCACGATGGCCGACGCGACAGCGCCCGACACGCTTGCCGTCTGCGAGATGGCGGCGCGGGCCGGTGGTCGCGTGCTCCGCGAGTGGGCGGGGCGGTTCGCGGTCACGCAGAAGTCGCCCCGCGACTTCGTGACGGAGGCCGACTTCGCCTCGCAGCGGGAGATCCGGCGGATCGTCGGGGAGGCGTTTCCCGACCACGGCTTCGTCGGCGAGGAGGCCGACGCCGGACCCGCGCAGCCCCCGGCCGGGGCTCCCGGACACTCCGGTGCGGGCACCCGCTGGATCGTCGATCCTCTCGACGGCACGACCAACTACGTGCACGGCTTCCCCGCCTATTGCGTGTCGGTGGCGCTGGCCAGCCACGACGAGCTGGAGGTCGGCGCGATCTACGACCCGCTGCGGGACGAATGCTTCACGGCACGCCGGGGCTGCGGCGCGTGGCTCGACGGCCGGCCGGTGCGCGTGCCGCCAGTCGTCGCGCTCGTCGATGCGGTCGCGGCGGTCAGTTTTCCGCCGCGGGTCACGGCGTCATCGCCGGCCGTGGCCGACTTCATCGCCGTCGTGCCACACGTGCAAGCGGTGCGGCGTACCGGATCGACGGCACTGAATCTCGCGTGGCTGGCGTGCGGTCGCCTGCACGCCTTTTGGGCGCGGCAGGTGGCCTGCTGGGACGTGGCCGCGGGGTTGCTGATCCTGCGCGAGGCGGGCGGCGCCGTCGGCCCGTTTCGCGCGGCGTCGAGCGCCGCCGACACGGTGCGGCTCGACGACCCCGCATTCGTGGCCGCGAGTTCCCCGGCCCTGCTCGCCGCGCTCCGCGATGTGCTGCGACTGCCCGGATGAGCGGGCCGAGGGTCGTGCCGGTTGTGCGGATCGCGCCGACCGCGAAAACTGATCCGATTGCGGGCTCTGGTCCGGGGTACGGGGTAGGCTTCCATCGGGTCGCCGGGCGCGCCGGAAGGCGGTGCGTCCCGCGGCGATGCCGGCCGCCGGGAACACGTCGTCGATGTACGGGTCGCTTCGCCTGATCGTCGTGGCCTCCCTCGTGGCGGCGGGATGCGGCGTCGCGCGCGGCGGCGAGACGGCCGCGGCTCCCGTGGGCGAGGTCGGGCCGGAGATCTATTACCTGCAGGACGAGGCGGGACGGCTCGTGCCGGCGCCCGGATTCCAGTATCGAGACTTTCTCGAACTGCTCCGCCTCCGCGACGGCCTTCCGGCAGCGCTCGAGCCTCCGGCCGCGGTGCTCGAGGACCTGGTCGTGCGGTGTGATCTGACCCGCGCCAACCCGGCAGCCGGGACCTGCCCCGCCTCGGTCGAGTGCGCGGTGCGTCAGACACGGGGCGGCTGGACGCGATTGCCCCTGGGACTCGATGGGTTCGTGCTGTCAGGTCCGCCGCGGCACGAGGGGTCGGGCCGCGTCGTCGTCGATGCCGATCCTGGCGGTGGCTATCGCGGATGGTTCGACGCGGCCGCCAACGCGGACGCCCGCCACGTGCTCATGCTCGACGGGGTCGTGCCGGTCGAACTCTCCGAGGGCCGCGACCTCCTCACGCTCCGGATGCCGGCGGCCACCGCGGCGACGATCGAAATTCGCACGCCACGGCCCGAGCCGCTGGTGGTGGTCGTGCCTCCGCCGCCGGGGCGGCCGGTCGTGACGCGGGATGCCGACGGCACGAGCGTCGTGACGATCGCCGGCGTGTCGGGCGCGGTGCGCATTCGGCTCGGGGCGGCCGGCGTGGGCGAGGCCGCGTGGGAGGCAGTGCCCCAATCCGTGGTCGAGAGCACGGTGCGCATCGACGGCCGCAGCGCCTTCATCGACGCCGACATCCGCCTGGAGAATCTGCCGCCGGACACCGAGACCATCGACGTGACGCTGCCGCCGCTCACGGTGTTCCGCGGGGTGCGCCCGCCGGCGACGCTGGTCGCCCGCGGCGGGACGGCCGATGCCCCGACCGTGACGATCGCGGTGGAGCGGGGCCGCGATGGCCGCGCGGCCGTCGCGTTGGAATGCGAGCGTCCGGTGGATCCGTCGGGCGTCGCGACGGTCGAGGCGATCGGCTTCGCGGTCGCGCAGGTCGAGTCGTGGCGGCAGTGGGGCCGCGTGATGCTCGTGGTCGAAGGCGACTGGCGGGCCGAATGGGTGGATCGGCCCGGTGTCCGTCGCGTCGATGCGCCGCCCGCCGCGCGGCGACCGGGGTTCGTGGCCGCGTTCGCCTACGACGCCCTGCCGGCGTCGTTGCCGGTGCGGGTGCGGCCCCGCGTCAGCCGCGTGGTGGTGGAGCCGGCGTACCGCTACGACGTCGGCGCCGCGCGGATCGCGCTCACCGCCACGGTGCGGGTGGCGGCCCGCGGCGCACCGGCGACGGGATTGGTCATGGAGGTCGATCCCACGTTCGACATCGACGACGTGGGGCCACCCGGCCTCGTCGACGTGACGGCCGTGGCGGTGGAGCGGGGCCGCGTCACGATCCCGTTCCTGCAGCCGCTCGCGGGTGACGCGGTCATCGAGTTGCGGGGCGTGCGCCGCATCGATCGCGACATCACCAGCCTGTCGTGGTCGCTGCCCGTGCCGAAGGCCGACGTCGTCGCACCGGCGAGCGTCACGGTGGCGGCGGACAGCGACATCGAGATCCTGCCCGACGCCGCGGCGAGCGTCGGCCTCGCCCGTCAGACCATGAGCGGCTCTCCGCGGCCCGCCGGCATGGCGACGCTCGACTACCGGATGGACGGCACCCGCGCGACGTTCGCCGGCACGCGACGGTTTCTCGCGCGTCGCGTCGATGCGGTCGCGGACGTCAGGGTGAGGCTCGACGACGCGGAGGCGGAGGTCGTGGAGACGATCCGGCTCGACGTCGCCCATGTGCCGCTCGAATACCTCGAGTTCGCCGTGCCCGAGTCGGTGATCGCCTCGGCGAGTCTCGAAATCCGGCAGGACGGCGTGGTGCTCGATCCGATCGTCGCGGAGTCGGAGGGGGGCGGCGCCGTGCCGGTGCGCGTCGTGCTCGCGGAGCCACTGCTCGGGCCTGGCGAAGCGACCGTGTCGTTCCGTCTGCCGATGCCGGCGGTGCCGCCGGAGACCACCGTCGCCACCGACCTGCCACTCGTGCTTCCGACCGACGCGCTCCTGGAGCGGGAGCGGCTCACGGTCGAGTCGGTCGATCGTCTGGCGGTCGACGTCCGCGGGGCGGAATGGAGGGCCGAGGCGGCCGGCGATGGGACGGCGCGGTCGTGGATCGCGACTCGGTCGCATGACTCGGTGCCGCTGGCGATCGCGGCCCGGCAGCGGGCTGCCGTGGACGCGGTCGCCGAGGCGACGTGGCTGCGAACGGACGTGCTCGTCGATCGTCGCGAGGACGCCGCGACCATCGTCCTGTCCGGTGGCGGTGAGGGGGCGACACTCGCCGTGCCCGCGGCTCCCGACACCGTCACCTGCACGGTGACGCTCGACGGCACGCCGCTTCCGGCGACCCGCGACGAGGCCGGCCGGTTCACCGTGACGCTGCCGCGGGCCGCGGGAGGCCGGCGGCGGGTGGTGGAGGTTCGCACGACGGCCGCTCTGCCGTCGGGCTGGGCGGCGGTCTTGTCGGGCCTCGGACTGCCGCACCGCGTGCGGCTCGACCCACCCACATTCGGCACCGGCGTGGCCCAGCGGCGCTTCTTCTGGGACGTCAGCACGCGGGCCGACGAGCACATCCTCGGAGCGCCCGACGCCTGGACCGCACAGCAGCGTTGGCGGCTCGGCGGCCGGGGATTCGAGCGGGCGCCCACCGTGGATCGGGCCGCGCTGGCGCTCTGGATTCGCGACGCGGCCGGCGGCCCCGTGGCCGGCCCGGTCGACCCGCCGCTGGTCGAACGCCGGGCCGTCTACTCCGGCGTGGGGCCGCCCGGAACCGCGGCATTGTGGATCGTGCCGACCTGGTGCGCGGTGCTCGTCGCGTCGGGGGCCGCGCTGGCCGTCGGACTCACCCTGGCCTACGTCGCCGCAGCGCGGCGGCCCGCCGTCGTGGTGCCACTGCTCGCGGCCGTCGGCATCGGGGCCGCGGCGCTGCCCGACCTGGCCCCACTGGCGGCGCAGGCGTCGTTGCCCGGCGTCGCACTGGCGCTGCTGGCGTGGATCCTGCGCGGCGTGTTCGACCGTGACACCAGGCCGCCCGTCGCGCGACCCGTTGCGCCGGGAGCGTCGGCCAGCTCACTGACCCGCACCGCCTCGCCTCCGTCGCTCGTGGTGGCGGGCTCGTCGCTGATTCGCGAGGGGAGCGTCACGGCGGGTGGAAGGTCATCGGCATGAACGTGAGGTCCGCGACGCTCGTGATGGTGGCCGCGTTGGCCATGACGGCGACCGCCGCGGAGCCGCGCACGCTCGAGTTCCATCGCGTGCACGTGCCGGCCGGTCGGCTGGAGGACGTGCCCTTGGGCGGCGAGCGCTTCGTGCCGATGCCGCTGGCCGACTTCGAGGCGGCGGTCGCGCGGGCGCGGGCTGCTGCCGACGCCGACGCGGTGGTCGAGCCGGCTCCACCGTTGGCAGCCGCGCGGTGGCGGGCCATGATCGACGACTCGGGCAGCCTCGTCGGCACCGTCTCGTGTGAGATCACCGCATTTGCCGCCGGCCCGGGCCGAGTCATGGAGCTCCGCCGCCTCCGCGCGGGCCGGGCCGTCGTGGCGGGGGATCCGCCCCGCGAGGTGACGATCTGCGGTGTCGGGACGGGGCTCGCGGTGGCGATCCCGGAGCCGGGAACGTATGAGGTCGAGTTTCGTCGCGAGCCGGAGGCCGACGACGTCGCGGCCTTTCGCGTGCCGCTCCTGCCGGCGCTGGCCACGACGTTCGATCTGGACCTGCCCGCTGGCATGCGTCCCGTGCTCACGGGATCCGCGGCCCGTCGCGCCATCGTCACGCCGCCGGTCGTCTCCGGGGATGCGTGGCGGATCCAGGCGGGCCCGGCGGCGGAGCTCGCGTTCTCGTTGGAACCCGACGAGGGATCGTCCCCGGCGGTGGCCGTGTGGAGCGAGATCGGCCTGACTCCCCGTCGCGCGATGTTCGCCGCGACGATCGTGCCGACCGGAGCGTGGCGTCGTGGCAGGCTCGTGCTCGACCAGGATCCGGCCCTCCGCGTGACGGAGGTCCGACCGGCCGACTCCGACGAACCGCTGGATCACGAGACGTCCGCCGATGGTCGGTCGCTGATCGTGAGCCTGCCACGCTGGTGCGACGGCAGTCGGACGCCGCTGCTGATGCGGGGAGTGGCCCCGGCGACCGGAGCCGTGTGGAGGTTGCCGCTCGTGCGTGCCGCCGCGGCAGCGGGCTGGTCGGGGGGCGGGATGGTCGTGACCGTCGACGCCGCCTTCGCGATCCGAGACGTCGAGTTCGAGGACTGCCGGGGAGTGGCGCCGGAGACGGCGCGGTCGTGGCCGGTGCCTGCATCCGGGACCGAGACCGCTGCCGGTGTCGAGCCGGGGGCCGTCTATCATGTCGAGCAGCAGGGTCCCGGCGCCAGCCTGGCAGTGACGGTCGGCCCGCGGTCGGCGACGTTCGACGTGGCCCGGGTGACGACCGTCGACATCACGCCGAATGCCGTGCTCGCACGCGCCGCGTGCGACGTGCGCGTCGCAGGCGGTGAGGTCTTCGACATCTCCGCGCGGGTCGCCCCCGGCTGGATCATCGATGCGGTCGACGCGGTCGACTGGTCGGCCGCCGTCGAGGACGGCACGGAAGTTGCGCGACGATCATCGGCGCTGGATCGGGCCGTCGACTGGCGGGTCACGCCCTCGCCGGTCGGCGACGTGCTGCGGATCGCACTGCCGGATCGCGCCGCCCGTGAGCGTGGCGTCGGCCTGCGGATCACGGGCCATCGCGCGGGGCTGGCGCCCGGCGCGGCATTCACGACCGCCGACATCGACATGGTTCGATTCGACGACGAGGCGGCCGACGCCGCCGTGATCGACCTGCGGCCCCCCGCCGACTCCTTCGTCGAGATCGGAGGCCGACCAGCGGGTTGGTTCGACGTGGCGGGCCGGCTCACGCCGCTCGTCGAGCCCGCCAAGGCCCGCGGGCGACTCCGCGGGGGCGAACGGACGCCAGCCGTGGAGGCCCGCCTCGTGCGCCGCCGGCCGCCGCTCGACGTGCAGGTCGACGTGCGACTCGAACCGCGGGACGACTCGATCGTGCAGACCCTGACGGTCGACTGCCGTGCCGCCGCCGGGGTCGACTCCCTGGTCGTCGATTTCGCCGCGCCCGGGGGCGATGGCTTCGCGTGGCGGGTCGAGTCTCCCGCCGGCATCGTGGCATCCGCGCGGCCGCTGGATCCCGCGGAGGGCGGCTTGGCTTCGCGGAGCGACGCGATCGAGGACTCGTGGCTCGTGGAGTTGAGCCCGCCGCCCACCGGGCCGTTCGTCGTCCGTGCAACCCGGACGGTGCCCTTCACGGATGCCGTCGTCGTGCCTCTCGCATGGATCGAGGGCGCCGTGACGACCGGCGGCCGGGTCGCGGTGGCGGCGGCCGCGGGCATGCGGCCGCGGTTGGTGAACACGCGACTCCGCCAGATGCCCACCGAGCCCGGTGTCGAGGACGCGGCCGCCGAGTTCGCCTACGACGAGCCGCAGCCGGGTGCCGCCGCCCAACTCATGCCGGTCGCGGCCGGCTCCGACGCCCGGGCCTGGGCGTGGCGCGAGTCGGTGTCGTGCTGGTGCGACGAATCAGGAGCGTCGGAGACCGAGTCGCGATTCACGGTCGAGAACGAGGGGCGGGCCGCCGTCTCGCTTTCGCTCGCGCCGGGGCGGCGTCTGGAATCGGTGATCGTCGGAGGAGTGGCTGCCGCCGGCGTTGAGTTTGGGCCCGCGGGCGGCACGTGGCGGATCCCGTTGCCGCCGGGCGACCGCCGCGTGGAAATCGTCGTGCGGACGCTGGCCGCGGTTCGTCCCGGCCGCGGCGCATGGCGAGTCGATCCGCTGGCTTGTGCGCTCGACGTGCCCGTTCTCGACCGGGACGTGCGCCTGCTCCTGCCCCCCGGCCTCACGGTCGCGACGCCCGGAGCGGACGCGGAGGTGGCCGGCCGGATGTCGTGGCTGCATCGGCTCTGCGGTGGGGCCGAATTCGTCGCGACGCTCTCCGGCCCGACTCCGGCCACGGGATACCGTAGCGCGGCGGTGGCGGGACTCCGCGAGCGGGGCGGGGTGCTGATCGTGCGTCGCCGCCTCATCGCCGGCGCGTCGATCTTGAGTGCCGTGTTGGCCGGAATCGTGGCGTTCGCCCGCGGGCGCCGGGGCGTCGCCCGCGCCTGCCTGCCGGCGGTCGCAGCGGGTGTGGCGGCGCTGTGGGTGCCGGTGGCCTTCGTGCCGATCGCGCGGGCGGCCTGGTGGGGGGCGCTCGTGGGGCTCGGCTGCGCCGCGTGGCGCGTGGTCCCGCGTCGATCGCGGTCCACGTGGTGGCCGCGGCTGCGGGTGGCGGCGGTCATCACCGCCTGCGTGCTGTCATCGTCGGCCGCCACCGCGTCCGACACCGGCTGGCCGGTGTTCATCGAACCCACCGCAGGCGGAACCACCGCGCTGGTGCCCGAACCGCTGTTTCGCACGATCGCGCCCTTTGCGGAGGGACAGTCGGCGGCCATCCGCACGCTGGCATGTCGCATCGATGCGGGCGCGGCTGCCGGACGTCCGCTGTGGCGCGTGGAACTCGACGTCGATGCCGATGCCGGTGGGACGCTGTCGCTGAACGCCGGTCCGGCCGCGAACTGGCGACCACCTCGACCCGTGGCAGGCATGACCGCCGCGGTGGCCGGCTGCGAGGCGCGGCTGGTGGCCGTGACGCCCGGCAGGCACACCGTGGAGCTCGTGCTCGAGCCCACCGTCGAGCGGCGCGGGCCGGTCGAGATCGTCACTGCGCGAATCCCCTTCGCACCGGTGGCCGTGCTGCGGACGGCAGCCGGCTCGATCGCTTGCGAGCGGGCTGTGGATGAGGGGCCGTTCACACCGGCTCCGCCGGCCGCCGACGGTGCGGCGGGTGCGGCGTTCGACGTGTCGATCGCCGATCGCGTGCGACTGGTGCAGCCCGTCGACCCGCGGGATCGGCTGGCGACCGCCATCCGCACCGCCGACTCCGTCAACGATCTGGCGTGGGAACGGGAGGCCTGCCGGGTGGACGCGACGTTCGACATCGACGCGGGTTCCGACCTGCTGCGTTCGGTCATCGTGCGCGTCGATCCGCGGTTGGAGTCGATCGTGGCTGACGGCGACGAGCCGCTGCCGCGGCTCGAACGGCTGGGGCCGGGCCGGATCAGCGTCGAGTTTCGCGAGCCGGTGCGCGGCCGGACGCGTGTCGGACTCGCCGCGCGGATGCCGTTGGCGGATCCCGTCGGTGTGTTCGACCTGCCCGACATGTGGCTCGAGGCCGTGCCGGCGGAAACACGCACGGTCACGCTCGCCGCCGCCGCCGAATTCGACGCGCTGATCGATCCGCCGGCTCCTGTGGCCGCCCTGGCGGCCGATGTCGCCGGCCGCCCGCTGACGCGGGTGATCGTGCGGCGCCGCCGCGGGCAGGTCAACGCCACGCAGGCACTGGCCGTAACGTTCGCGCCCGAGGGCGTCGCCTTGAACCTGACCGCCCGTATCGACGCGCAGACCGCGGCACTGGCCCGCATCCCGATCGACGTGCCTGTCGGCAGCGCGGTCGACCGTGTGGCGTTGATCTCCTGCGGGCCGACCCGAACCGACGACAGCGTCGCGGTGGACATCGAATGGACTCGCGTCGCCCCCGACCGGCTGCTCGTGGTCGTGCAACGACCGCAGCCGGGGCTGTTTCAACTCGACGTGGAGGCGCGTCTGGAGCGGCGGCCGGCGTCGCGAGGCCGCCTGCCGCTGGTGCAGGCGCGGCTTGGCGGCGGCGATCCGCTGGCGATCTCGTGGTCCGCGGTGTCCCCGCTCCGCGTCGCCGTGGAGGCGACCGGTCCGGGAACACCGGAGGTCGTCGAGGTCGGGTCCGGCGCGATGGAACCGGAGTACGTGTTGACGACGGTGGGCGACGAGCCCGAGGCGGATCCGGCGCCCGTCGTGCCCACCGTGGACGATGCTGGCAGCCGGGTGGAATGGGTCGAGGTGCACGCGGCGTTCGACCTCCGCGGCCGCGTCCATGGTGTGGCGCGATTCGACGTCGTGACGCCGGCGCCGGTGGTGCGGCTGCGGCTGCCTCCGGGCATGCGGCTGTTCGACGTGCTGGTGGACGGACGCGTGGCGGCCGCCGAGCCGCGTGCCGCCGACGCGTGGGACGTTCCGCTGGGAGCGGCGGATTGGCCGCGGACGATCCTCGCCGTCTTTGCGGGCGACGCGGGCAGCGCGCTGGGCGACGGCCAACCCCTCGAACTCGCGGCGCCACGACTCGACGGGTTGGCCGCCGTGGAGGTGCTCTGGAGACTGCGGTCTCCGCCGGGATGCGACCTGAAGATCGCCCCACCCGCGCGGCCGCTCGACGCCACCGCCCTCGAAACGGCACGATCCGCCGCCCTCGAGCGGATTGCTGCGGTGTGCGACCGGGCGGCGACCGGCGCGCGGGAATCGGAGCGGCCGCGGCTCGAGGCCCTGGCGGCACTCCGCCGCGATCACGAGGGACTGGCGGCCGAGGACGCCTGGCTGGACGCCGCCGGCTGGGATGGTTCGGCACCCGCGTCGACGCTCGACATCGCCGCCGCGGAACCGCTCGTGATCCGCGCGGCTCCGACGGCGGATCGCACCGCGCCCGCGCGGGCCACCGCAACGGTCGCCCTGGTCGCGGCCGCCGGGATCGTGTGGATCGTCGCGGGCCGCGGACGAGCGGGCCGCGACCGCGGCTGACGTCGCCCCAGGTTCCCCAGAGTCTGTCACCGCGCGTCGGCAAAGCGGGCTGGCCGGCCGCCGGGGACGCCGCTAGGTTCCGCCCCCTCGCGGCCCGACATGGCCAGGGTGGCAGGGACGCCACCCGCGTGAAGGCCGCGACGCACGGATGCGGAGAAGGGCATGGCGTCGAGAACGACGATGCGATGGACGCTCGGATGCGTCACGGCGTGGCTACTGTTCGGGGCGGCTGCGGGACTGGCCGAGGCCGCCGGCTATCGCACGGCCAACTTTCTCGTCGACGCGCCGACGGACGCCCTGGCCCGCGCGATCGGCGACGCCGCCGAGCAGTACCGACACACGCTGGCCCTGGAGTGGCTCGGCGCGCCGTTGCCCCGCTGGAGCCGGCCCTGCCCGATCACGGCGCAGGTCGCGCCTCACCTCGGGGCGGGCGGCGCCACGAGCTTCGTCTTCGACAAGGGCGAGGTGTTCAATTGGACCATGACGATCCAGGGGAGCGAGGAGCGGATTCTCGACTCGGTGCTGCCGCACGAGATCACCCACACGATCTTCGCCAGCCACTACCGGCGGCCGCTGCCCCGCTGGGCCGACGAGGGGGCGTGCACCACGGTCGAACATCCCGTGGAGCGGGCCCGGCAGCACCGACTGCTCATCGAATTCCTGACCACGGGTCGTGGCATCGCGTTTCCCGAGATGTTCGCGATGAAGGAATATCCCGCCGACGTGCTGCCGCTCTACTCGCAGGGCTATTCGCTGGCCCGCTACCTGATCGAGCGCGGGGGGCGGCACAAGTACGTGCAGTTCGTGGGCGAGGGGCTGGCCACCGAGAACTGGTCGGCGGCCCTCGCGAAGCACTACGGCGTGCCCGGCGTCGCGCAGATGCAGCACCTCTGGCTCGACTGGGTGAAGCAGGGCTGTCCCGCTCCGCCCGCGTCGCTGGCCGCGGCGGTGTCCCCCCAGCCCGCGAATTGGGCGCCGACGGCCCGTGGCCAGAGCCCCGACGCGGCCGCTCCGCCGCGCGTCCCGCAGGCCGCACCGTCCCCCGTGACCTCGACGGTGGGCCGCCAGTCGATCTATGCCCGGCAGGCCGGCCGCTCGCTCGCCGCCGACGCGGGCTCCCGGTGAGGCATACGGGCTGGCCGGCCGATGCCGCGGCCCGCATCGGCAGTCGGGTGTCGGGCCTTCGATGGGCCGAGGAGGTGGCTCTCCGTGGGGCCTCTCCATCCGAGCGAGGCTGACTGTCTTCCCGGCGTCCATGTCTCCGCGTGCCGGCAAGGCCGTCTTGCGCCGAGCGGAGAACGTCCTCATACGGCTCATACGGCTCACACTTGATCCTCGCGCGTCACCGCGCCTGTCCCGGCGTCGGGGATGCCCGTGCCGTCTCGCTCGGACGTTCGCGACGGGCGTCGTGC
>CAIXGY010000072.1 GCA_903919035.1 uncultured Planctomycetaceae bacterium
CATGATCCGCCGCTTCACCTCGGGGCCGAACCCTGCGGCGCGGCTGCGGCAATACATCTCGACGAGCGGCGACTCGAACGTGCCCGCGGGCTCGGCCCGGTGGCCCCTTCCGGGCTCGGCCCGGTGGCCCCTTCCGGGCTCGGCCCGGTGGCCCCTTCCGGGCTCGGCCCGGTGGCCATAGTGCGCACCGTCGTACCGCGCCAGATTGCTCGATGCCTCGCACGGCGCGATCAGGTAGTAGGTCGGGATGCCGTACTTCGCGTGTGGCAGCGTGACGTCGTGAATCGTGGCCCCCGCGGCCTTGAAAACCGCGAATGCCTCGTCCACGCCGCGGGCCACCTCCGGGTCGAGCCCCTCGGCGTAGTGCTCGGCAACGCGGCCGATGCGGAGGCCCGTGAGCGGCTTCTCGAGTTCCTGCGTGTAGCGTGGCACCGCATCGGCCAGCGACGTCGAGTCGCCGGGATCGTGGCCGGATATGGTTTCCATCACGAGCGCGCAATCGGCCGCGGAGCGGGCCATCGGGCCGATCTGATCGAGGCTCGAGGCGAAGGCCACGAGGCCGCGGCGGCTGATCCGGCCATACGTCGGCTTGAGGCCCGTGATCCCGCACAGTCCGGCCGGCTGGCGGATGGAGCCACCGGTGTCGGAGCCGATCGCCACGGGCGCCATGTCGGCCGCCACGCAGGCGGCGCTGCCGCCGCTCGAACCGCCGGGGGTCCGCGTCGGATCCCACGGGTTGCGCACCGGCCCGAACGCCGAATTCTCGTTCGAGCCACCCATGGCGAATTCGTCCATGTTGGTCTTGCCGACGATGACCGCGTCAGCCCGCCGCAGCCGCGCGACCACCTCGGCGTCGTACGGCGGCCGGTAGCCGGCGAGCATCTTCGACGCGCAGGTGGTCGGCAGGTCGGCCGTGCAGAGGGCGTCCTTCACGCCCACCGGCAGCCCGGCGAGAGCCCCCAGCGGAAGGCCGGCCTTGCGGCGGGCGTCGATGTCGGCCGCGCGCTGCAGCGCTCCGGCGCGATCGACCGTGAGAAAGGCGTTGAGCGTGGTGTTCGTGGCCTCGATCCGTTCGAGAAAACGCTCCGTGCAGTGCACCGCGGAGACGTCGCCGCGCTTCACGGCAGCCACGAGGTCCACGGCGGAGAGTTGGAGGGGATTCATGCCGATGAGGCCGCGGAGGCCCGCGGGACTGGCGGAGGTGGCAACTAGGCGGCGCCGGATTCGCCCAGCACCGCCGGCACGAGGAAACACTCGCCGTCGTGCCGGGGGGCCGAGCGGAGGGCGTCCTCGCGGAGAAGTGACGCCGCGGGTTCGTCGGCGCGGAAGACGTTCGCGGCGTCGAGCGGATGGGCGAGCGGCTCGACGCGGGCCGTGTCGACCTCGCCGAGTTGCGACACGAAGCCGACGATCTTGGACAGTTCGCCGGTCAGGGCATCGAGTTCGCCATCTGATAGCGCAAGCCGCGAAAGCAGCGCCACTTTGGCGACATCCTGACGCGAGAGCGACATGCCGGCCTCCGCCCGCAGACTACGGACGGGCCCGCGGTCCCGACGGCACCGCCTCTTCGGCCGTCGGCTTGGCCTTCTCGACCTTGGGCAGGCGGAACGGCTTTTGCCGCACGAGCTTCGTCACCTTGCCCCCCTTGATGCACTGCGTGCAGACCAAGACGGTGGTGTTGGTGCCCGAGCCGACCGTGACGCGGAGCCGCTGGAGGTTGGGCTTGAACTTCCGCTTCGTGATCCCGGTGATCTTCGTGCCGACGCCGCCGAGGTACTTGGCCTTGCCACGGATCGTGACCTGGTTGCCGATGGAAAAGCCTTTATTGCAGACCTGACAGGATCGTGGCACGGAAACACCCGAAGTTCGGAGGGATATCGACCGGGGTGGAAGGATACCCGACTGCCAGCGTCTCTGGAAGCCCGGAGTGCGGGCGACGGGAACCGGCCAGGGAATGAAGCCGAACGGATTCCTCGACGGCACGCCCCGTTGCATCCGCGGAGCGAGGAATCGCGGACCGGCAGGCTGCCCCCGGGGGCAGCCTGCCGCCTACACTAGTCGCGAGATGCCCGTCTTCGACTACCGATTCGTCGTGTCCGCACCCCTCGATGCGGTTCGCGACTTTCATCGTGACACGCGGGCCCTGAAACGGCTCACGCCGCCGCCCGTGTTCGTGAGGTTGCACCGCGTGGAACCGCTCGCCGAGGGCTCGGTGTCGGAGTTCACGCTCTGGGTCGGGCCGTTGCCCCTGCGGTGGACGGCGGTGCACCGGGGTGTCTCGGACCGGGGCTTCACCGACGTGCAGGTCGCCGGACCCGCGGCGAAGTGGGAACACACCCACTCCTTCGTGCCGCTCGACGCCGGTCACACCGAGATCCGCGAGCACATCGAGTATGAGCACGCGGGCGGCGCGATGGGCCTCGTGACCCGCATCCTGTTCGCGAAGGCCAACCTGCTCGGAATGTTCTTCTACCGGAGCCTGGTCACCCGCTGGCATCTGCGGTCCGCGTCCTGACGCGGTTCAGCCATGATCCCCGTTCGCCGTCGAACGAAGACCGCCGGTGGCCTGCCCCCTCCCGCTCCGCGGCGACACCCATGAGCCCGTCACTGCCGGCCCCCGAGCCCGCGTCGACTCCCGTGCATCTCGTCGGAGTCGTGAAGCGCTACGGACGACGCACGGTGCTCGATCGGGTGACCTGTGAGGTGCAGCCGGGAATCACGGGTCTCGTGGGCCCCAACGGCGCCGGCAAGAGCACACTCGTGCGCACGATCCTCGGCCTCGTGAGGCTGGCGGCGGGAAACGCTCGCGTGTTCGGCATCGACCCGGCCCGGGAGCCGCGCCGGGTGCGGCGGATGGTGGGCGTGGTGCCGGAGGACGAATGCACGGTGCCCGGGCTCTCCGGCGTGGAGTTGGTTCGCTACGCCGCGCAACTCAGCGGCCTGCCCGGCACCGAATCGCTGCGGCGCGCCCACGAGGTGCTCGACTGGTGCGACGCCGGTCAGGAACGCTACCGATCGGTCGAGACGCTCTCGGTGGGGATTCGGCAGAAGGTGGCGTTCGCGGCGGCGATCGTCCACGACCCGCCCCTGCTCATCCTCGACGAGCCGACCAACGGTCTCGACCCGCTCGAGCGGCAGGCCATGCTCGGACGGCTGCGGACGCTCGCCCGCGACCACGGCAAGACCGTGCTCATATCGACCCACGTCTTGCCCGACGTGGAGGCGGTCTGCGATCGCGTGATCGTGCTCGCCGCCGGCCGGGTGCGGCTCGAGGGATCGCTCGCCGACCTCATGCGGTCCCGCGAGCCTCTGCTCGTGCTCGAGGCCATGGGGCCGCTCGAAGGGTGTGCGGCGATCCTGACGGGAGCCGGCATCGCTGCCCATTGCACGGGGCCGACGACGCTCGTGGTGCAGGCGGATCGCGAGGGTGTCGTCGATGCCGTCTGGCAGGCCACCCGGGAGGCGGGCGTGGCGGTGCGGTCGCTCGAGCCGGCGCGACGCCGCTTCGAAGAGGTCTTCCTGGCGGCGATCGGAGAGGACTCGCATGCCGTTGCATGAGGTCGGCTACCGCGCGTGGCGGGGAGGGCTGCGACCGCCGTGGACCGCGTCTGCAGTGATCGCCGCGTCGGGCGTGCGTCTGGCGTGGAAGAGCAGTTGGCTCCGGCGCGCCCTGCTCCTCGCCTGGAGCCCGACGCTCTTCTTCGCGGCGAGCTTCTTCGCCTTCGAGCAGGCCGTGGAGGAGGGGCGGCTGACGTCGCTCACCGAGCGGGCCGTGGCGGGCCGCAACCTCGACGGCGTCGGCATTCTCGGCACGGTGCTGTCCCGGACGCTCGGCACGCCCGTGCGCGAGACGCGGCACGCCGACGAGGCGGCGCGGATCGTGGAGACCCGCCGACTGGTGTGGACCCGGCTGCTGCTTGCGTTCATGCGGGCCCCGCAGGCGGTGCTGCTCGCCATCGTGATCGGTCTCGTGGCACCGGCGCTCATTTCGGGCGACCTGCGGGCGAAGGCCTGGCTCGTCTATTTCACGCGGCCCGTGGGCCGCGCGGAGTACATCCTCGGCAAGACGGCCATCCTCGCGGCGATCGTGGCCGTGATCACCGTGCTACCGGCGCTGGCACTCTGGATCGCCGGCGTGATGGTGAGCCCGAGCCTCGCCGTCGCCATCCAGACCTGGGACCTGCCGGCGCGGATCGCGGCGGCCAGCCTCGCCGTCGCGGTGCCGACGGTGTGTCTCGCCCTCGCCTTTTCGTCACTCACGGCGGAGAGCCGGATCGCGAGCTTCGCCTGGTTCGCCACCTGGGCGGCGTGTTGGATCGCACACGCGGCGCTGGCCACGGCCGACGTCGCCGCTTCCACCGAGCGACCCGCCGCGGTGGCGGAGGAGCGCACGGTCGCGGTCGAGCCGCCGCGGGGCCTGCGTTGGTTGGCGCGGGCCGCCGGGCTCGACGGCACCGTCGATCGGTGGGCGTGGGTCTCCCCGTATCACGCGATCGGCGTGGTGCAAGCGTGGATTTTCGGCATCGAGTCGCGGCCGCGGGTGGTCGTGCCGCCCGCCGCCGCGCTCGCCATCGTGTCGCTGGCATCCTGCGCCGCGCTCGCCTGGCGGGTGGCCGTGCCGCTGAGGGCCTGACCATGATCTCGCTCGACCATGCGACGAAGCTCTACGGGACGGTGATCGGCGTCAACGACGTGACGGTCGACATGGCCGTCGGCATGCACGGGCTCGTGGGGCCCAACGGCGCGGGCAAGACGACGTTCCTCGGGCTCGTGACGGGCCAACTGCGGCCCACGCTCGGCCGCGTCCGCGTCTTCGGCGAGGCGCCCTTCGGCAATCCACGGGTGCTCCGCCGCATCGGCTACTGCCCCGTCGCCGACCTGCTCGACCGCACGACCACACCCCTGCACTGGGTGACGTATCTCGTGCGGCTGGCGGGGTTCGGGGGCCGCGAGGCGGCGACGCGGGCGGAGCGGGCGCTCGACCGCATGGGGCTCGCGGCCGCAGCCCGGCGGCCGCTGTTCACGCTCTCGAAGGGCATGCGGCAGCGGGCCAAGCTGGCCGGGGCGATCGCCCACGACCCCGACCTGCTCGTGCTCGACGAGCCGTTCAACGGCCTCGACCCGATCGGCCGGCACGAGCTCGTGGAGTTCGTGCGTTCCTGGTCGAGCAGCCGAAGCCTCATCGTGGCCAGTCACCTCCTCCATGAGGTCGAGTCGCTCGATGCCGGCCTGGCCGTGATCCTCGGCGGGCGGCTCGTGGCCAGCGGCACGGCGGCGGAGATTCGCGGCCTCATCGACACGCTGCCCGGCGAGGTGCGGGTGCGATGTGCGGAGCCGCGGCGGTTCGCGGAGTTGGCCTGTCGGCTCGAGGGCGTCGCCGGCGTGCGGGTCTCGGATGATCTGGTCGTCGTCACGACCCGTCGGCCCGTGGCCTTCGTCGAGGAGGCGACGACGCTCGCCTTCGAGTCCGGCGTGCGGCTGCGCGAGATCGCGGCGGCCGACAGGTCCCTGGAGGGCGTGTTCGGGCATCTCGTGCGACTCCATCGGGGGGCCGTCACGTGACCGCGCACGTCGACGCCGGCGCGCCGGTGCGGAGGCTGCTTGCCGCGTCGTGGGCCGTCACGGGGTTTCAGCTCGGCAGGCTCCTGACCTGGCCACGGCTCGCGATGGCCGCCGTGGGCGCGGTGTTCCCGGCGGCCGTGATGCTCGCGGTCCGCCGGGCCGCCCACGGCCCCCTGCCGCCCGACCTGGCGGTGGTCACGCTCTACGCGCTCATCCCCGAGGCGATCTGCATGCTGGGGTTGCTCGTGACCATGTGCCCCGCCGTGGCCGACGAGCTCGAGCGGGGAACGTGGCCGCACGTGGCCACCCGGCCCCGCGGCCGCCGGGCGCTCCTGCTCGGCAGTTGGCTGGCGGCGGTCATCTGGACGGGAACGGTCGCGATCGTCGCGACGTTGCTCGCGCTCACCGTCGTCGATGTCGGCCGGCCTGTCGTCGTGGGATGCGTCTTCGTGGCGCTCACCGCGCTGTCGTGCGCGGGCCGTGGGGCGCTGTTCGCGCTCCCCGCGGTCATCCTGCCGAAGCGGGCGCTCGTGGCGAGCGTGGGCCTGGCGTTGGTCGGCGAATGCCTCGCGGGCACGATACCGGCGGTGGTGAACCAGGGCACGGTGAGCCTGCGACTGCGGAGCCTGCTCGTCCACTGGCTGGGATGGCGGGACAAGGTGCCGGCGGAGATGCAGTTGTTCATCGACCCGCAGCCGCCGGCGGTGCACCTGGCGGCCGTCGCGATCCTCGTGACGGTGCTGCTCACCGCCGCGGTCGTCATCCTCGAGCGGCGGCAGTTCCCGCCGGGCGACGAGCTGTGACGCTCCTGCGGCTGCCGCGGACAGCTACTCATCGAGCAGCGCGAGCACCTCGTCGTGGACGAGGCCGTTGGTCGCCAGGCCGTCTCCGGAGTCGATGCGCGGCCGGCCCTGCCAGTCGCTGAAGCGGCCGCCGGCCTCGGTGACCACCGTCTCGACGGCGGCGGCGTCCCAGGGGTTCATGAGTGGATCGATCATCGCCTCTGCCCGGCCGGTGGCCACGAGCAGATAGCCGTAGCCATCGCCCCAGGTGCGCACGATGCCGGCCGCCTGCTCGACACGGGCCCGCGCGGCGTCGCCGGCCGCGGTGCCGCCCGACCAGCGGCCGAACGACGTGAAGTCGCTCGAGCAGACGAGCCCCGCGCCGAGCCGGCCGCGACTTGACACCCGGGCCGTGGCCGGCTCCGCGGCGCCACGGACGTGCCAGGCCCCGCCACCCGCGGAGGCATAGATCAGTTCGGAGAGGGCGGGAATCGCGATCACACCCACGACGCCCGCGCTGCCGCGACGACAGCCGACCAGCGTGGCGTAGAGCGGCACGCCGCGAATGAACGACTTCGTGCCGTCGATCGGATCGCAGACCCACTCGTAGCCGCTCGTGCCCGGCGTCGCGCCGGTCTCCTCCCCGAGAAATGCGTCGTGCGGAAACGCCGCCAGCAGCTCGCGGCGGAGGATCGCCTCGGCAGCCCGGTCGGCGGCGGTGACCGGTGAGTGGTCGGCTTTTTCCTCGACGGCCAACTCGGGACGCATGAACCAGCGGAGCGTCTCGGCCGCAGCGAGTCGGGTGGCGGCGAGCGCGGCCGACAGCCGCGGGGCGACGTCGGGGGTCGATGCGGTGGCGGGCATGTCAGGCCTCCGGTGCGTTCGCGGCAGGTGCGCCCGGATCGGCCGGGCGCAGCGACAGGACGAGCAGCACGCCGGCGCCGATCACGAGCCACGAGTCGGCGAGATTGAAGATCGGCCAGTCGATCACCCCGGGGAGTTGAAAGTGGATCCAGTCGCGCACCGCCCGCACCGGCTCGCCCACCCGTTCCGGCGGGAAGTGCCACCGCAGGCCGGGCAGGCCGAGACGGTCATAGAGGTTGCCGATGATGCCGCCCACGATCAGGCCGAGGGCCGCCACCATCCAGGTGTCGTCGCGGGTGGCGGGGCGGGCCACGAGCGCGAGGATGCCACCGATCGCCACCACCGACACGGCGGCGAACCCGAGGCCGAGCCCCTGCCCCATGCCGAACAGGGCGCCCTCGTTGAGGTTCGTCTCCAGAACGAGAAGCGGCGGCAGCAGTGCAGCCGCACGGCCGCTTCCGGGCATGCCGAGGCTGGCGAAGGCGACCGATTTCGAGACGAGGTCGCTCACCGTGGCGAAACCCGCCAGGGCCGCGAACAGGATCCAGCCTCGTGTGCCGTCCGCCATGGGCCGTCTTCCTGCTTCAGGCGCCGGCGCAACCACCGTCGCGTCGTCGATCGCGGCGGCCGGTTCGCTCACCGGGGCTGACGCGGCCGGCCGCCGGAGCCCCCCTGTTCCTGCTTCTCCGCGCAGCGGATGCACAGCGATGCGAACGGGATCGCCTCGAGCCGCTTCTTGGCGATCACGCCGCCGCAATCCTCGCACGAGCCGTAGGTGCGAGCGCGGATCCGCTCCAGGGCGTGCTCGATCATCTCGAGCGTGCCCTCCTCGCTCGCCATCAGGCTGAGCGTGAATTCCTGCTCGAAGGCGTCGGAGCCGATGTCGGCCATGTGGATCGGCATGCTCGAAAGATCGCCGCTGGCCTCCGAACGGGTCTTCCGCAGGGCCGCGTCGGCCATCGTCTCGACGTCACCGCGAAGCCTGGCCCGGAGTGCTTCGAGCGCCGTCTTGAACTCCCTCACATCGGTCGGTTTCATCACAAGACTCCCTGCGGACAACGGCACACCCCCGCCAGAGGCGGCCCATCACCCGAGCCCCGGAGCATAACGTGCCTGCGCTTTGGCTGTCAAACTGGCAGTCGCCATGGCGGAGACGGCTTGCTGG
>CAIXGY010000073.1 GCA_903919035.1 uncultured Planctomycetaceae bacterium
CCGTGCTGCGCTCGGCCAGCAACGCCGGCTCGACGGCACGGGCATCCCCCGCGCCTCGCCCCATAGAAGCGAGGAAGGATCGGGTCTGCCCATTCCCTCGAGGCGGCGTAGACGGCAAGCGCAGGCATGGATGCCGAAGCGCAGCCGTCTCCGAGCAAGCGAAGGTCAGGAGGACCGCAGCGAGCGTCCGGCGAGAGGGTGTGGGCAGACCCGAGCCGGTTGGGCGACACAGGCCGGCTGCCGACGAGATGCCTCCCTCCGCGCGAGGATCAAGTGGGGTCCGTATGACACGGCTCGCATGCGGGCGACAGCCGGATCAGGGCACGAGCTCGAGTTCGATCCATGTGGTGGGGTCGCCGTCCCACGGATACTCAGGTGGCGCGAAGCACGGCACGCGGCCGAGGCGACGGTCCACCAGGGCGGCGAAGAATCCGAGCCGCGGGATCTCGCGGGGATCCCAGCCGGGGAGCGCGGCCGCGTTGATGCACGCGTCGATCTCCCAGCCGTCGGCCAGAAGCCTGGCCACCATCGGGATCGCGTCGGGTGGCAGGTCGGCCGGTGGCTCGCTGGTGCGGGGGATCTGCGCCGCCACGGCGACGGGCTTGTCGGCGGTCCGGCCGCCGCCGGTGGGGAGGAGCGCCAGCCGCCGGCAGAACCTGCCGGCCCGATGGCTGTCACCGGTGGGTCGTGTCGCGATCCAGAGGTGGAGCCCATCGCTGTCCTCGGGCCGCGTGGGGTGGCACCAGCGCTGGGCTCCCACGCCGCGGGCAACGCCGCGGACGGCAAGCCCCGCGTCGTTCCAGGCCAGGCAGAGTTGCAGCACGTCGGGCACGCCGACCATGGCGGCGAATGACGGCAGGCGACAGGCGTCATCGACGCCCCATGCGTCCGGTGGCCAGAGCCGGTCGCGTCGAGGGCAGGGCAGCCGCAGTCGGAAGGGTGCCGCAGGGTTGACGAGGGGACTCATGGGCGGCCGGAGGAGCCAGAAACGCGTTCTATAGTAGCAGTGTGCGGAAGCCGGCCTCCAGGCTCGTCCGGAGGCTGGCCGAATCCGCCGGCGAGGTGTCGCAGAGTCAGCCGCATGCGGATCCTGGAAATCGCCAGCGAGGCCGTGCCCTTTGCCAAAACGGGCGGGTTGGCCGACGTGGCCGGTGCCCTGCCCGAGGCCCTGGCCAGGCTGGGCTGCGAGACCACGCTCGTCGTCCCCGCCTACCGCGAGGCCCTCGCCAAGTCGCTCGCCATCGAGCCGACCGACATGGTGTTCGACGTGCCGATCGGCACGCGGCTCCTGCCCGCCCGGATCCTCCGGGCCCGCCTGCCCGACGCCCGGGCCGAGGTGTATCTGGTCGCCAACGACCACTGTTTCGACCGGCCGACGCTCTACGGCGGCGCCCGAGACTACGCCGACAACGCGGAGCGCTTCATTTTCTTTTCGCGGGCCGCGCTCGAATTGGCCTGCCGGCTCGGCAGGCGATTCGACGTCATCCACTGCCACGACTGGCAGACCGGTCTCGTGCCGGCGTATCGGCGGCTGATGTTCGGCGATCACGCCGCCGTGGCGGCCGCGCGGACGGTGATGACCGTGCACAACATGGCCTACCAGGGTCTGTTCTGGCACTGGGACATGCTGCTGACGGGGCTCGACTGGAAACATTTCAACTGGCAGGAGATGGAGTTTCACGGCCAGCTCAACCTGCTCAAGACGGGGATCGTCTTCGCCGACGCGGTGACCACCGTGAGTCCGACGTACGCCAGGGAGATTCAGACGGCACCGGGTGGGTGCGGACTCGAGGGCGTGCTTGCCTCACGCGGTGACGTGCTCACGGGCATCGTCAACGGCATCGACACCACCCTCTGGGATCCGGCCGCGGATCGGCACATTCCGCGGCCCTACTCCGCCGCGGATGTCGATCTCGGGAAGTACGCGGCCCGGGTGGCCCTCGCTGCCCGGCTCGGCCACCCGGCCCCCGACGCACGACCGCTGGTGGCGTTCGTCGGCCGCCTCGTCGCCCAGAAGGGCGTCGATCTGCTCGTCGAGGTGATGGGCCGGATGGCGGGCACGGGGCGGGCTCATTTCATGATCCTCGGGACCGGTGACCCGGCGGTCGAGGAGGGGCTCGCCCGCGTGGCGGCCGCGTTCCCTGGAACCGTCGATCTCGTGATCGGCTTCGACGAGGGCCTCGCCCACCTCGTGCAGGCCGCGGCGGACATCACGCTCGTCCCCAGCGTCTTCGAGCCCTGCGGCCTGACCCAGCTCTACGCCTTCCGCTACGGCGCGATTCCGGTGGTGCGATCGACCGGCGGATTGATCGACACGGTCGTCGATGCGACGCCGGAAACGATTGCCGACGGCACGGCCACGGGCTTCCGCTTCGATGCCTGCACCGCCATCGCTCTGGAGCGGGCGCTCGAGCGGGCGCTCGACGCACATGCCGACCCCGAGCCGTGGCGAGCGCTCGTGCGTCGCGTCATGCGGCAGGACTGGTCGTGGGACGCGAGCGGCCGCGAGTATCTGCGACTCTTCCAGCGGATTCTCGCCGCTCCGCCGGCGGTCGTGGCGTAGGCTCGGCCGTCGGGGAGCCGCCGGATCAGGCGTTCGCGACGTTCCCGAGTGGCCGGCGGTTTGGGCAAGACGGATGCGACTGCGACGGCCGTGGAGTCGACTCGTGAATCGTGCCCCGGCCTCATGACCGATACGACAGGCATGAGAAACGCCTGCGGAAAACTCGGTGGCTCGGTCGTGGCGCTCGCGATCGTGTTCGCGGTGATGGCCGGGGGCGCCGTGGCGGGCGGACGGTGCCGTGATTGCGCCGGCTGCCGCGACGCGGCCGGTGGGTCGCCGTACGGCACGACGGGCTGTGGTCCACGGGTGTACGGGCCGTGCCACGAACCGGTCGGGCCACGCGACCAGTGCGACGCGTGTGGGCGCTTCGCCGGCTGCGAGGGCTATCGGCAACTGCCCGACATGCTCGCGCCGTGGCAACTGCCTCCGGGCCGCGGCTTCAGGCCGCCCGAGGCCTTCGGCTATCTGTCCGGGCCCTGCTCGGAGTGCGCCACGTGCGGGCCGCGCCAGCCCTGGTCCTGGGGCCGGTAAGCGGCGACCGCGACGAAGGCGGATTCGCGCCGGCGCCCTCCGCCGCTGTCAGCGGCGATTCGCCTCTTGCCGCCGTGCTTCGTAGGCGAGCACCGCGGCCGTGGCCGATACGTTGAGGCTGTCCGCGGCGCCGTGCATCGGGAGCCGAACCGTCTCGAGGACGATCACCCCGGCCGCCGCGGCCGTCAGCCATGCCGCGGAGATGCCGTGGGCCTCGCTGCCCAGCAGGATCGCCGTGTCGCCCGCGAGCGGGGCGTCGTGCCAGAGCAGCGACCCCTCGGGCATCGCGGCGACGACCCGGCGGCCGGTCCTCGCGCACCACGCGATCGCGTCGGCGGTCGTGGCCACGGCCAACGGCACCGTGAACACCGTGCCGAGGCTCGCGCGGATGGCCGCCGGGTTGGCCGGGTCGGTGCGCGGGTCGCAGGCGACGACGCCGGCGAGGCCGGCCGCGTCGGCCGTACGCAGCATGGCCCCGAGATTGCCGGGCTTCTCGACGCCTTCGACGAGCAGGAGCGGCCGGCCTCCGGGCATCGTCAACGCATCCAGGGTGCGGGCTGCGAACCGCACGACGCCCACGAGTCCCTCGTTGCGGCTGCCGAACGCGATCCGGTCGAAGGCCCGCGGGGCCAGGGCCGTGATCCGAGCGCCTCCGCGGGCGACGCCGGCGAGCAGGTCGGTCAGGTCGGCGTCGGTCGCCGTGATGCGCTCGGCATGCACGAAGACATCGACGAGTTCGATCCCGGCTGCCGCCGCCCGCGCGAGTTCGCGGCGGCCGTCGACGAGCGTGAGGCCGGTCTGGCGCCGCGCTGCAGCATCGCGCAGGGCCGCTGCGGCCCGCACCCGCGGGTTCGTCGGGCTCGTGATGGTGTCGTGCGCCGGGATGGTCATCGCGAGTCGATCCAGCGGGCGAAGTCACCAAGCGGTAGCGGGCGGCCCGCGGCGTCGATGCACGCGAGTGGGCCGCTCTCGGCCACGCCGCCATCGAGGCCGGCGGACCGTAGGGCGTCTATGAGTGTCGCCTCGAGTCTGGCGTGTCGCCAGGCGGGTGAGTGGCAGGTGAGGAGCATCGGCCCGGCGGGCGGCTCGAGCAGCCGGGCGACGTCGGACACGAGCGGCGCGAGATCCCGATCGATCGCAAAGGCTTGGCCGCGGGGACCATGGCCCCACGACGGCGGATCGAGCACGGCGCCGGCACAGCGGCTGCCGCGACGCAGCTGCCGCGCGACGAACGTGGCCGCGTCCTCGCAGACCCAGCGGATCGGCAGGTGGGCGAGGCCCGAGGCGGCGGCGTTCCGCCGCGCCAGCGCGATGGCCTGTCGCGAGGCGTCCACGTGGATGACCTCGGCACCCCCCGCGGCGAGCGCCAGCGACGCGGCTCCCGAGTGGCCGAAGAGCGACAGCACCGTGCGACCACGGGGCGCGACGGCTGCGAGCCACCGCCACTGTTCCATCTGCTCGAGAAAGACGCCGATCTGACCGGAAGGCGCGGGGCGAACCTCCAGCGCGAGCGTCGCCGGGCCGACGTCCACACCGACCAGCCAGGGGTCGGGCAGGGACGGGGACAATCGCCAGCCTGCCGTGCCGGCCGGCGGGGCCACGTAGACGGCCGCCGCGCGGTTCCACAGGTGGGGGTGATGGCACGGCCCGGCGGCATGCGACAGTGGGCGATCCACGAGCACCCCGCCGAGTAGTTCGAGCCGGCGGCCGCGATCGGGCGGGCCGCCGAAATCCACCAGGCCGGGATCGCGAAACTTTTCCGGCTCCGGGGCGTTCATGGTGCGGAGCAGAATACCTGCCCGCTGGATGGTGCATCCGGACGCACGCCCGAGTGGCTCGTCCACGGGATCCGCAGTCTCTCGGCTTTCTTCCCGCCTTTCGTTTCAGGAGCAGCGTTATGCGTCACCCCGTCTGCCTGTCGATCGTGATGCTCGTCGCCGTCACCATGTCGGCCTGGCCAACGCCGGGTCGGGCCGCGACCGATCGGGTCCCCGTGGTCGATCGCCTCGCCGCCGCCTGGATGGGAACCGTCGCCATGCTGGCCGAAGGCGAAGATGCCGAGTCGGGGTCTCATGATCGCGGGGATCACGAGCCGCGTTCCCGAGAGCGCGGATACGGTGATCGTGAAGCCCGTCCGCGGGGCGGCATGGACGGGCCGCGGATGCTGATGGCGACGATGGACGACATCGTCGCGCGATTGTCGCGGATCGAGGCCAGGCTCTCTGTCCCCGGAGGCAGGCCGGAGTCGGACGCGTGGCATGCCCCGCGGCCGCCGATCGGCGGATCCGGATCCCGCCCGCGGGGCGAGGTTCCCGAGGAGGTTCGGGCGGAGATGCGGCGCCGGATGGAAGAGGGACGAGAGCGGATGGAGCAAGCGCGGCGACGGTTCGGCGAGATGGAGGAACGGATCAAAAGACTCGAGGCCGAGGTCGAACGCCTCAAGGCCGGACGGTGAATCCCGGCACCGCGACGATTACCGATCCCGTGCGACACGGCCTCACGTCACGGGGCGAGTCGGCCCGGACGGGCGTTCAGCGCGGCGCGTCGAGGGTCGACGCCCCGCGGGTGGCCCCATTGATCATGCTGGCAGAGGATCGTTGTATGCCGGCACCCCGTGCCTGGTTCGCCATGTTCGAGGCCCGGAAACCCTGCGACGTCATCACGCCCTGAACGCCGAACGCACCGGAATTTCTCCGCGTCGGCGTCGCCTGCGACATGCCCGCGCCACCTCGTCCCATGCGGGCCATCGGCGCCCCCGGCACTCCGAGGCCGTTCGTCTGGCCCGCAGATCGCCCGAGTCTCGGCATGGGCGCCCCTGGCACACCGCCCGGTCCCTGCGC
>CAIXGY010000074.1 GCA_903919035.1 uncultured Planctomycetaceae bacterium
CGACACGTCGAAGCCGGCGGTGCCCGGCACCCAGCCCTCCCAGCGGACCATCAGGTCGTCGAGCGACCACGAGAGCCTTTGCAGCCGGCCGAAGCCGGGAAGCGCGGACAGCGCCGGGAGGTTGGCCTCGATGGCGGCGAGAAAGGAGGCGCCGAGACCGTTGAGGCTGCCTGCCGGCCACACGCTCCCCGTCGGCCGCCCGAGGATGCCCGAGAGGTCGATCGAGGGCAGCGACGCAAGCACGTCCGCGATCCCCAGCACGTCGCCGAGCGTGCGGCCATCCCAGGGAATCTCGATGTTCCACAGACCCGACGACACGAGGTAGTCGGCGAACATGTCGAGCAGGGCCGGGAGGTCGTCGACGGAGAAATCACCGAGGTTCTGGAGCGCCTGCTCGAGCTTCACACTCGGGCTGACGTTGAACGTCCACGAGCCTCCCGCCGCGCCGGCCTGCAGGCGGAGGTAGGGCACGTCGGCCGAGACGGGCGCGGTCGCGAGCGGCGCGGCCTTGTAGTTGGCATCCACGATCCCGAACACGCTCGACGCGAGCGTCTCGGGCCGCACCTTGAGCTGGAAGATGCCGTCGAGCGTGGGCGCGGTGACGTTGAAGGCGGCGAGGTCGGCCGCGCCGGCATTCATCTCCGCCAGGTAGATCCGCCCGTCGTCGGCGAGGCCGGTGCCCGGATCGACGAGCTTGATCGCCACGCCCGCCTTGCCCTCCACTGCCCCCGCGTAGACGGATAGCGCCAGCGGCCCGAGCGCGGCCCCGGCCTCGAGGGATCCGGTGATCTTGATCGCCAGCGAGGCGAGCGTGTCTTCCTTGACGTAGATCCGGTCGCGGGGCGAATAGCTCTCCAAGGAGATGCCCTCGATCGTGTCGCCGGTCGTGGGCGCCGCGAGCAGTCCGAGGGAGATTGGGGCGAGCGACACCTGCACCGTGTCGGTCGAGCCCACCTTCACCTTCACCGAGGGGCCGGCGATCGAAAACGTCGCGGTCTTCGACGCGGGCGTGGTGAGGTCGGTGGCCACCAAGGCGTTGTCGGCGAGCGTGATCTGGAGCTTGCCGGTCGCAGACGGGCCGTTGAGCAGCGTGAGCAGGTCGCCGATCGTGGCGGTGCCGGGCGTGGAGTCGGTGCCGAGGCCGGAGATCGTGTCGAGGTCGAAGCCGAGTGTCGTGCCGTTGCGGAGCGTGAACTGGAGGTCGTTGCCGGAAACGAGCGCATTCTTCGTGAGCCCCGCCCCGCCGTTGAGGCTCGAGAGCAGCGCCGAACTCGTGAGGGTGGTCAGGCCGGCCGAGGAGCGGATCGCGACGCCGGCGGTGAGCGTGAACGCGGCCGCGAGGTCCACCGTGGCGGAGCCGCGGCCCGAGACGTCGAGCGGCAGGCTCGCCGGCACGATCTTCCCGGAGTCGAAGGCCACGCTCTCCGAGAGCGCGAACGACAGGGGCAGCTTCCACTCGATGGCGTCGGTCGAGGAGTTCCAGCCCAGCTCGAAGGTCGTGGTGGCGATGCCGAGTTCGGCCGCCAGCAGCGAGATCGCCTCGTCGATCGTGTCGAACGACCAGTTACCGCTCGCATCCTCGAGGGCCGCGAGCAGGTCGTCGAGGTCGCCGAGCAGCCCCTCGCCGAACAGCGCGGCGAGCGAGGTGTCGATGAGCGGCAGGTCGAAGTTTCGGCCGAGCTCCGGCACCCAGCGGCCGAGGTCGGCGAGGAATGCCCCCACGTCCGAGGCCGTGATGTCGGCCAGCTTCGTGAAGTCGAACGACGTGATCCCGTCGGCGAGCGTGAGGCTCGGCAGCGTGAGCGACAGCGACGACGGGTCGAAGATGTCGGTCGCCTTGATCGTGATTTCCTGCGCCGAGCCGACCGCCTGCTGCAGCCCGCGGAGGTTCTGCGTGAACGGCACGCGGACGGACAGCCCAGACCCTGCCGCGGTCAGACTGAACAGCGATCCGAGGTCGGCCACGGCGGTGCCGTCGAGCTCGCCGAGGGCCACCACGCCGTCGCTTCCCTCCAGGAGATCGATGCGCACGCGCGTGTCGAGGGAGACGTCGAGGTCGGCGGGGCCGAGCGTGATGATGCCGAAGTTGGCCTCGACGTCCTGCACCGCCGATGAGCCGGCGGCATTCGCCGTGGCGACCACGTCGAGTCCGTTGAACTTGATGAAAAAGCCCTGCTCGGCCGCGAGCCCCGGGGCGAGGTCGATGCCGAGGTCGAGCGTGCCCTCGTAGCCGACCGAGACCGTGGCCTTCACGTCGCCGAGCTTCAGGCCCTGGTCGAAAAGCGAGGGAGATCCAGCGGTCGTAGGCGACTGGCCGAGATCCAGCGTGTAGTCGGGCAGCGGCGTGCTGCCGGAAATCGGCACCGAGAACCACAGCCGCGTCTGGTCGGCGAGCGTTTCTCTCGTGGCCGTCACGGCCGAGATCGAGAGCACCGGGTCGGCGGCCGCAGCCGCCGCGAATGCATTCTTCACGTCGAGCACGGTCAGTCCGCCCGACAGCGTGGCGAGACGCTCCGCGAGTCCGGTGCGGAGGTGGTCGCCGATCGGGGAGAGCGTGCCGATCGATTCGCCGAGTCCGGCCACCTCCCTGCCGAACAGGCCCGAGGTCTGGAACTGCGTGAGCCGCTGGGCGAGCACGTCGATGCCCTGCACGAGGGCCGCGGTCTGGGCTGCGGTGAGCGGGTCGGTGTCGGCAGCCGGCGTGGTGGAGAGCACCAACCGCGATTGGAGCCGCTCCATCGAGGCCCGCCGCTGGCGGGCCGACCGCGTGCGTCGCGGCCGGATCGAAGGCGGGCGACGGCGGGAACGGATCGGCCGGGAATGGCGGCCGGAGTCGCGGCGCGACGCCATGGACAGGCTCCTCGTGCGGATCGGAAGCGAAACAGAAGAACGGGCTCCGCCCTGCGGCGGGTGAGAGGCTACACCCGGCGCCGACGAACCGGCAAACACACCCCACGGCAGGGTCATCCGGGCAGCCGCCGCGGTCACCGACCGGCGACCTGTCCGGCCACGGCCCAGCCGCGGCTTCGCGAAACCGCATCCTGCCAGCGGTCCTTGAGGCGATGCCTGGCCGCAGCCTCGATTCGCGGGGCGAAGGTGCGTTCCACGCGGCGGGCCTCGGCCACGTCGCCGTCACCGGTGAAGAAGCCGACGCCACGACCGGCGAGCAGGGCCGCTCCCAGGGCGGTGGTCTCTGCGACCACCGGCCGGTCGATCGGGATGCCGAGCACGTCGGCCTGGATCTGGAGCAGCAGGTCGTTGGCGCTCGCCCCGCCATCGACCCGCAGCCGTTGGAGGGACACCCCGGAGTCGCGCTGCATGCAGTCGGCGACGTCGGCCACCGACAAGGCGATCGCGTCGAGCGCAGCCCGGGCGATGTGGCCGCGGTGCGTGCCCCGCGAAAGGCCGAGGATCGTGCCGCGGGCGTGCGGATCCCAGTGGGGCGCCCCGAGGCCGGTGAGCGCAGGAACGATCATCACGCCGGCGGCGTCGGCCACGCTGGCGGCCAGGTGGCCGATGTCGGCCGAGTGCTCGATGATGCCGAGGCCGTCGCGGAGCCAGCCCACGAGGGCACCGGCGACGAATACGGACCCTTCCAGGCAGTAGTGCCGCTCCGGAGCTTTCCCGTCGGGGCCGGGCACGGCACACGCGGGCGTGGCCAGCAGGCCGTTGCCGCTCTCGACGACATGGTCGCCCGTCGAGAAGAGGAGGAACGCGCCGGTGCCGTAGGTATTCTTCGCATCCCCCGCCGCGAGCACGCCTTGGCCGAATGCCGCCGCCTGCTGATCGCCGGCACAGCCCGCGATCGGGATCGGTTCGCCGAAGAGTTCGGCGACCGTCTCACCGAATGGGCCACTCGACGGCCGCACCTCCGGCAGGATCGCAGCCGGCACGTCGAAGATCCGCAGCAGCTCGTCGCTCCACGCCATCCGGTGGATGTCAAAGAGCAGTGTGCGGCTGGCGTTGGTCACGTCGGTCGCATGGACGCGACCGCCGGTGAGCCTCCACAGCAGGAAGGAATCGACCGTGCCGAATGCGACGTCGCCCGCGACACAGCGGTCGCGGAGCCCGGGGATCGTCTCGAGCAGATGCACGATCTTGGTCGCGGAGAAGTAGGGATCCAGCAGCAATCCCGTGCGTCGCCGGATCTCGGCCTCCACGCCCCGGACCCGGAACCGCGCACAGATCGGCGTCGAGACACGACTCTGCCAGACGATCGCCGGCGCGACCGGCCGACCCGAGCGCCGATCCCAGAGGATCGTGGTCTCGCGCTGATTGGCGATGCCCACCGCGGCCACGTCGCGGGCCGTCAGTCCGGCGGCCGCCAGGGCGCGGCGGGCGCACGATACTTGCGTCCGCCAGATGTCCTCGGGGTCGTGCTCGACAATACCCAGATCGACACCGTCGGAACTGGCGCCGGGCCGCGTGTGCTGGGGAAACTCCTCCTGGGCCATGGCCGCCGGCCGGCCCGCGCGGTCGAAGACGATCGCCCGGCTCGACGTGGTGCCCTGGTCGAGGGCCAGGATCCACCCCCGCGCGGCAGACGTGTTCATCGTCCCCTCCTCGCGCTGCTATCGTGTCGAAGGTCGGAGTCCACGATGTTCGCCTCGTCATCGAGCCCGTGCGGCCGTCCTCTTGCGTCTGGTCGGGCGACCGATCCTACACGCCGCGCGATCGCCGGGGCGGCCTGCTGGCTCGCGATCGCCGGCGCATCCGCGGGCGACGCGATCCCCAACGCCGACACTCCGGTGACCGCCTTGTGGACGGCCGTGCCGCTGCGCGAGTGGGCCGGGCGGATGACGACGCTCGCCGGCCGTCCGGTCGTGGTGGATCGACGGCTCGATCCCGACGCGCCCGTCACCCGCGACTGCCGCGATGAGCCGCTCGACCAGGTGCTCGCGGGTGTGGCCGGCGACGTCGGTGCGGCCGTCGAACCCATGCGATCGTGGATTCGCATCGCGGCACCGGAGTCGTCCGGCCGGGCGGCGGCCGGCGAGCGGGCTCGGGCCGCGGAACTCGCGACACTGTCGCCCGATGCGCGGAGGATCCTCGCGGTCCGGCGCGGCTGGACGTGGGCGGATGGCGCCCGGCCGCGCGACCTCGTCTCAGCTGCCGCCGCCGAGGGCGGCGTGGTGCTGGCCGGCGTGGACGCGGTGCCTCACGACCATCTGCCGGCTGCAACGCTGTCGGCGCTGCCGCTGGCCGAACGTCTCGACCTCCTTCTCGCCCACTACGATCAACGGGTCTCGTGGATCGCCGCGGACGAGGGTCGCGTCGCCGGCACGATCGTCGCCCTGCCCGCGGCGCCGCCCCGGACGTCCGCAGCCGCGCCGCGGCCCGCCCGGCGCGGTCCCGCACCGCCGGCGCGGGATGGAACGCGCTTCACGCTCACGCTCGAGGCCCCGCTCGACGAGGCCGTGCGGGCGATCGGCTCGCAGTTGGGACTCGAACCCTCGGTCGATCGCGAGTCACTCGCGGCCCGCGGCATCCTTCCGGGCGAGATCGTCCGGGCGAACGTCGCCGACGCAACCCGCGATCAACTCCTCGATGCGGTCGTCGCCCCGCTGGGCCTGCGGTGGAGGGTCGACGGCAGCCGACTCATCGTCGACGCACCACCCTGAACGGGGTCAGGCGTCGCTCACCGCCGGCCGACCATCGACTCCGCGGCCGCCTTGTTGCGCCGGGCCGCCTCGAAGCCGGGTTCGTGCTCGATGGCTTCGGAGTAGGACTTCACGGCGTCGGCGAAGCGTCCTTGGCGGGCCTGGGCCACGCCGCGATTGAACCACGCCCGAGCATCCCGCGGATCGCGGCGGATCGCCATGTCGAAATCGAACTCCGCCTTGCGGGGCTCTCCGGTGGAGAGATACGCCAGGCCGCGATTGAGGTAGGCGAGCATGAAGTCACGATCGCGGCGGATCGAGGCGGCGTAGGCGTTGATCGCCTCGAGCGGCCTGTCGAGTTCGATGAGCGTCAGCCCCCGCCAGAGTTCCGGCCGGGGGTCGTCGTAGGCCATGCCCGCGGCCTCCTCGAAATCCTCCAACGCGATGCCGTGCAGCCCGAGGTGATACCAGGCGATCCCCCGCCGTAGATAGAGTTCCGCCACGTTGGGATCGATGGAGATGCCCTTCGAGCAGGCCTCGACCGAGCCCTCGAAGTCGCCGAGCCGCCGACTCACCACGCCCAGGGCGAGCCAGCCGATCGTGAGTTTGGGGTCACTCCGCAGGGCTTCTTCGAGCTTGGCTTTCGCGCCCCGCAGGTCACCGGCCTTGTCGAGTTTCTCCGCCTCGATGACGAGCTTCTCGGCTTCCGAAGGCTCCCAGGTCTCGGTCTCGTCGCGCGGCAGCCTGAAGTCGCGGCGCGGCGCGGTCGTCTCCGACCGGGGTTCGCGTTCCAGTGCAGGCTCGCCGGGCGTGGTCGACTCGGGGAACGGCACCGGTAACTGGACGGGCGGCTTCGTCGGCAGCCGGCCAGGCGTGGGCGGGGGAGGAGAAGGAACGGTGGCCGGAGCAGCCGGACCCGGGGCCGTCTGCGGCTGCTTGCCGAACGGATTCAGTTCGTCGGCGAACGGATCGTCCGTCGCGATTCCGGGCTCATCGGCACCGCCTGTTCCCACCTGTGCCACCGCGACCCGCGGCAGGGTCCACGCGACCGCGGCACAGGCGCAGACCGGCCCTGCGACCGATAGCCACGACTTCCGGAAGACGTTGAATTTCATGGGCGCAGGATACTTCCAGTTGGGTGATCGGCAAAATCTCCGGGCCATCCGCCGTCCGCCGGCCACGGGACGGCTTTGCCGGAGCAATCGGCACCACCGTCAGGCGGACGCGACCCCCAGGAGGCCGCC